>JAYENT010000058.1:0-15196 GCA_034722245.1 Chloroflexota bacterium | reverse complement strand
TGTTGGGCGCGATGCCGGTGGCCTGTTGATAGGCGTCGGCCACCCGCTCTCGAAAAGTCTCGGCCATTTCGCTGCGCACCAGATTGACCGTGCATCCCCCAAAGCCCGCGCCCGTCATGCGTGCGCCCGCCGCGCCCTCCTGCTCCCAGGCCGCCTCGACCATAACGTCCAGTTCCTCACAGCTCACCTCATAGTCGTCGCGCAGGCTGACGTGGGAGGCGTTCATCAATTGGCCAAAGGCCGCCACGTCGCCCCTCTCCAAGGCCTCTACGGCTTCAAGCACCCGCGCGTTTTCCGTCACCACGTGACGACAGCGCTTGAGGGTTACCGGGTCGAGCTCGTCTGCGTTGGCCTCCAGTTCCTGGGGGGTGACGTCGCGCAGGGCGGAGACGCCCAGGATATCGGCGCCTCGCTCGCACTCTTGCCGGCGGGCGTTGTATTCTGAATCCAGCAGGCCCCGGCGTTTTTTCGTGTCGCACACCACCACGTTGAATCCTCTGGGGATGGGCACGAGCTCGTAGTCCAGGCTGCGGCAGTCGATAAGGAGCGCGTGGTCACGTTTTCCCAGGGAGATGATGTACTGATCCATGATGCCGCAGTGCATGCCCACGAAATCGTTCTCCGCCTTTTGGCACAGCATGGCGCGTTTTACGCCGTCCAGTTCCAGGGAACTCACGAGTTGGAAGGCATAGGCCATGGCCACCTCCACGGCCGCCGAGGAACTGAGGCCAGAGCCAATGGGTATATCGCTGGTGATTACGGCATCCATGCCCTGCAGTGTATAGCCCTCCTCCTGGAGAGCCCAGGCCACGCCCCGCTGGTAGTTGCTCCACGTCTCCTTCTCCACAGGATCGACGTCGTCCAGGGCAAAGGTGGCGCTCTGGTCAAAGTCCAGGGCAGAGAGTCTCACGCGGCGATCGTCCCGGGGAGCCACGGCCATGACCACGTGCTGATCGATGGCCGCTGGCAGCACAAAGCCCTCGTTGTAGTCGGTGTGCTCCCCGATGAGATTGACGCGCCCTGGGGCAGCAATGAAAAACGCGGCCTTCTTTCCATAGAGGCCTTCAAAGGCCTTGTCAGCGGCCTTCCACAGTTCCCTCAATCCGCCGTTTTTGTCATAAGTCATGGATCTCTCCCGTCTTGATGAGTTCGATCAGGTCCTGCAGGTTTCCCTGGGCGTCGGAGGCCGCCGGAGGCAATTTGGGGATGCGCCCGCGGTCGATCCAAAAGGTGCGCATGCCCAAGCGTCGGGCGGGCAGGTCGGCGTCGGGGCTATCGCCAACCACGAGACATTCAGCGGGATCGCGTCCGAGATGTTCCATGACGGTCGTAAAGAACAGGGGATGCGGCTTGCAGGCCCTCACATTCTCATAGGTGGTAATATAATCATAGTCGTAGCGGTCGGCGCCCACGCCCGCCCAGCGCAGGCGTGCCAGGATAGCCTCCCGGGGAAAGACCGGCTGCGTTACAATGGCTACCTGGTAGCCCTTCTCAAAGGCCAGATCCATCAGGGGACGTGCGTGTGGGTCGGCCTTGGTGTGTTTGCGTAGATCCTCAAAGTCCTCGGCATAGAAGGCTTCCAAGGTCGACCTGACCTCGTCGATATCGCAATCGAGACGGGGGGCAAAGATTTTCCAAAAAACCTCCGCGTTGCTACCGTTCTGGCCGTCGTTATTCCATACGGCGCGCATGGCCGCGTTCAGAGCGTCCATAAAGACCTCTGGCGAGCAAATGGGCTTCACTCTGGCTGTGAGCGCCGCAAAGTAATGGGGTGAGAATTCGCTCATATCGTTGATGAGCAGGGTATCATCAAGGTCGAAAAGAAGCGCCTTGATCGCGCCTTCGCTCATGCACATTCCTCCGGCGGATGCTTCATATCTATTACTGTATAGCAAAGGGCCCTGGGCGCGTGCCCAGGGCTGTTTGGATGGCAAGGGGGACGGACCTACGCGTCGCGTCCAGGGACAAGAATCCGCGAACGTCTGGGACGTTCCCCTTGTTCCTCAGGATTCTCTGCCGGTTCTGCGCCCGGCACAATGATGCCGGAACGGGTGCGATGCGTGTCTGGGGGCTCGGATTCCCGTTCCCTTTCACGCCGCGCCTCCTCTTCAATTTCCCGTTCCCGTTCTGCGGTATGCTCCCGCAGTTTGTCTCGGAATTCCGCGGGATCGTGAAAGCGCGTGCCAGCCCCAATAAGGGAGCGCAGGCTTTCTCCTCTGGCCGAGAGCATAAAAGCGTTAAAGAGGTGCCCATTCTCCCGCAGAAACTCATCCCAGGTCGCCTCCGGGTGCTCGTCCCGGTAGATTGTATGGGCATTAGTGATGTAGTCGATCAGGCCCGACTCATAATCTTCGGGGAGGATCAGAGTCATGTTGGAGAGACGATATTCGCCTCCCAACTCAAAGAGCCGACCAACCAGTAAGTCCCCCTCCCGTGCGTTTTGCGCCAAAAAGGGATCAGGAATGACCAATTCTCGCTCTTGCAAGGGATCATAGACGGCGAGACGATGTTCCTCCATGATCTCGAGGAGGCGAAACATGCCCATGACGGACTCGGACCACGCCTCCAGTATCTCCTTGACCTCGGGCAGATATGCGTCCGCTTCGTTTTCGATGAACAGATCGATGATATATTGGTCACGAGTGCTGGTGTGATAGTCGTGTACCATCCACTCCAGGCCACGCCGCAGATCCTCTTCATACTCTCTGGCAATCTCCTCGCTCAAACCGTAGCGTCCACCCCAGTAAAAGTTGAGTGCCTCATTGATATCATCGGTGAAGCGGGGCGAATATGCGTACGTGGCCAGAGCATCCAGCAACGCCCCTTCCACGGAATCCCGACTCAACTCGCGTGCTTCGCTAATGCGGTCTTTGCGCATACAGCAGTTCTTATATTTCCTACCACTGCCACAAGGGCACGGATCGTTTCTGCCTACCTTGGGCATCCGTCGTTACTCCTCCATACATAATATTCTCTGATCATCATGGTATCATAGCAAGACAGATGTGTCAATCATAAACCGCCCTATGGTGCAAAGTCTGTTAGAATGATCGGACATATCAGAAAGAAGAAACTGATGGGTAAAAGTAGCATGAACGCAGCCTTGGGCGTTGGCCAGATGCGTCGACGCAGGTCGACGCCCGGCGCGAAGCGCCTCAGCGCTGGGCTTCAGGCCGAGCATGTTCGGGACACTCGTTCCCCGGCCTTCGCCGTCTGAAGCCAGCTCGTGAGGCCTGTCGGCCAATCGTCCGCCTACGCGGACGAGGAACGGCCAATGATCTACAACATTTGCGTGCACCCCCGCCCTATGGAAAAAAGATCGGTTCCAACAGACCACGTTCATGGCATTTCGTCTATAGGTTCGCATCGTTCCAGGCGGGGGATCTCGTCATCCTTTTGCATTACGATGTACTTGCACCAGCGGGCGTCATCTCGTGGCAACGGCTTCATGGAGCCGTTGCCCGGGAAGCGCAGATGGGGCCCACGACTTTCATCCCGCTCCAGGGCGGCCCTAGCCACGAGGCGCGCTGTCTGGAGCACGTTCACAGTCTCCAGGGCCATGGTGAGTGGAGCATCGCCGCGGGAGATGCCCCTTTGGGCCAGAGCATCCAATTTCCTGCATAGATCCTCCAGCCCGGACGTGGTACGGTAGACGGCGGCGGCCTCATACATGGCCGCGCGCACGGCGCGCCGTGCGGTGGCGGCGTCCACACCCTGTGGAGAAAAGAAGTCTTCTAGCACCTCATGCGGCTTCGCAAGGCCCTTTTCCCTCACCCGCCGTGTCCTGGCATACGTGGCCGCGTTCTCCCCAGCGAGGCGGCCGAGGACCTGCCCACTCAAAAGGGCGTTACCGCCGGGCCGATTGGCGCCGTGGTGTCCCCCGGCCACCTCGCCAGCGGCAAAGAGCCCTTTGACCGTCGTCTCGGCGTGGGTGCGGATTTTGACCCCGCCCTGGAAGTGCTGGATGGCCGGAGCGACTTCCACCATGTCTCCTGCCTGGAGATCGATCCCCCGCTCGGCCAGCCAGGTGACCGAAGGGCGGTTGATGGCCATAAGCCGCGCCAGGGGGCTGTTCATGCCGGGGTCGCCGGCCGTCAGCCCCCTGTCCCTGTACCAGGAACGCACCTCGGGGGAGAGGGCGGGCACGTCCAGCCCGGCTGGATTCTCCGTATAATCTAGGAAGACGCGGCGCCCCGCCGCCCTTTCCATGGTTACGGCAATATCCACGATATGAGAGGGCTCGCGATAGGAGACGGGCCAACTGGCTCCCTTGGCAAAGAGGATTTCGTAAGGATTCCCTGTCCCCGTTCGCCCTTCTGCCTGCGAGATGTAGCGGGGCAGGAATTCCTCCCCCTCGTCGTTGACCAGGCGGGGGATGGCACGCATCATGCTGCCCGAGCAGGCTAGCTTTGTCTTCAGCGAGCAGAGACCGATCTGAATGAACTCCAGATTGACCAGTTCGGCGCCAGCACGATAGGCCAAGGCGCAGCCGTCGCCCGTGCAATCCGGTGGGTAGACGTTGACGGCAAAGATGTTTCCCGCTCCTCCCGTGGCCAGGATGATGGCCTTGGAGACCATGGTTGTGATGGCCTCGTCGCGCTCCGAGACCAGGACGGCGCCTGCTACAGCGCCTCGCGTCTCATCCACCAGCAACTCAGCGACCATCTCGTCCTGTCGCACCACGATGGGCAATTCCCGCAGACGCTGCACCAAGGCCTCTTCGATATGGTTTGCCGTATAGGGACCTGTGTAGCAAGCGCGGGCATAGGCGGAGCCGTCGGTCACAAACTGATCCACCGTACCATCCGGGCGACGCACCCACGGCACGCCGAGTTCGTCCAGATAGTTAAAAGCCTGGCCCGCGTTGCGGGCCAGGACGGCCGCCAGGTCGGCATCGGATACGTAGCCCCCGATGCGGTAGATGTCCTCGGCATGGTAGCGCCAAGCATCGTCACCTCCCGGTTCGGTGGTGGGCAGCGTGGCGTGGAAGGCCATGCGGTCCGAGCAGGCCGTGGCCGTCACGCCGCTTTGCCCCAGCTTCCCTTTGGTCACCAGGGTGATCTTGAGGTCCGGATCTCGTTCGTAGGCCGCGATGGCCGCTCTCAGGGCCGCTCCGCCGCCGCCTACGACCAGCACGTCACATTCACGTATAGCGCTGTTGCTTGCCCTTGCCACCGCACCTTTGTGTCGCGTCGGCATCGTCTTGTGCTTCTCTCGCCCTAATCGCACAACGCTCTCGTCTGAATGCTGACTATACTCCAGGGTCTTCGAAGGCGTCAAGATGCGATTTGAGAAGTAAATTCTCTCTATTGTACACCCCTTTTCGTTGTGGTAGAATGGCCTCAAGGAAAGGGGGAGCATAGAGAGGTGAGACATGCGATTGACGAGAGGGGCCGACTATGGTGCACGGGGGATTATCTATTTGGCCAAGAGGCCGCCTGATACCGTGGCACTGGTGGGCGATATCGCTTCTGCAGAAGCCCTCCCCCCAAGCTATCTGGCCAAGATCTTCCAAAGTCTGGTCAAGGAGGGCATTCTCCGCTCGCATCGCGGAGCCAAAGGTGGATTCTCGTTGGATCGCCCGGCAGAAGAGATTACCCTTTTGGAGGTGATCGAGGCCATTGATGGCCCCATAGGGCTGTGTCCTTGCTTAGTTCCTTCCCAAGGCTGTGAGAAGATGGACACCTGCTCATTGTATCCTGTGCTGGCAGAAGCCCAAGAGCAGATGGTCGAGGTTCTGGGGAGTAGGACGTTCGACTATTTGGCCGCCCACGATGGTAAAGAGCGCCTTGATCTTTCTTCGGAAGAAGGCGCTTCCTCGTGAAAGCTCTTTGCTTCTGCTGTCCCCGGTTGAGCCCAAGAGCTCACTTTCTGGCGTTTTAGAGCGTTCCGGTGGGCTGGGGTTGGGCGGCGCTTTCGCACTGCCTTTGACGTCCTTCCGTCTGCCTGTTTCGTTCTTGAAGGTTGACGGGCGGTTTACCAGTTTGACGTTCTGTTTATGGTTTGCTATACTTATTTTTAGATAGTTTATCCGCCCATTCTCTTGATGGGTATGGAGGGAGAGAGCTGGGACAGTATGACTAAGGCGAGTAAACAAAAGATCGAAGTAGAGGGCACCGTAATGGAGGCTCTGCCCAATACGCAATTTCGCGTGGAGCTTGATAATGGGCATGAAGTGTTGGCCTATATATCGGGCAAGATGCGCAAACATTATATCCGGATCCTACTGGGAGACCGGGTCAAGGTGGAGCTTTCGCCCTACGACTTGACGCGGGGACGGATCATATATCGCTATAAGCAGAGGCGTCGGGAAAGGGATACGGTCTAGTTGCCCTGTTCTTTTTCGCCCTAAAGGGCGAAAAAAGTGTGTGCGGTATCGTTTCTCGGCCGTTTGTTTCCAGACTGTTGAGCTCGCAGGTTCTTCTGCCCTAGCCAGAAAGGAAGTGGGCGGCAAAGGGTTCATTGCAGTCAAACCCAGAATGTTTCCGGCGACGCTCCGTCCGTGCATGCGGCGGATGTTTGCTTTTGCTGTTGACTGGGCGATTTCGATGAGGTATACTTTGCATTGAGGGCGGTTATATGGGCGCTGTAGGAGGCATCATTTTCTGAAGCCTTTGCAGGGTCGTGATGAAGGAGGTGACTTATAGAGGGTGGCGCGGGAGCAGGATACGGCTATCGGTGGCACTCAACTGCTTCGAGGGCGGACGGTTTTGGCAATGAGCCCGGCGGTGCGATCTTTTCCCCACTCGTTACGCTGACCGAAAAGTTCTGCCGCTCTTGAACCGGGACGCATCTTTGGCCTTCTTTCCAGATAGAGAAAGAAGCGGGGAGTCGATTTTTGATCTATTGGATTGACTAAGGAGACAACAATGGCTAGTGTGACATATGAACATGCGACCAAGCGTTTCGGTGACGTCATCGCCGTAAACGACATGAGTCTGGATATTGAGGACAAAGAGTTCCTCGTGTTTGTAGGCCCTTCAGGATGTGGAAAGACGACCTCGCTTCGGCTCTTGGCCGGCCTGGAGGAGCTTACCGCCGGGAATGTCTATATCGGCGACCGTTTGGTGAACGACGTGGCGCCGAAGGATCGCGACATCGCCATGGTGTTCCAGAGCTATGCTCTCTATCCTCATATGACCGTTTACGACAACATGGCCTTTGGCCTGAAGCTACGCAAGACGCCAAGAGCCGAGATAGACCGTCGTGTCCATGAGACTGCGCGGAACATTTTGGGCATTGAGGAACTGCTCGACCGCAAGCCAAAGGAGCTCTCTGGTGGTCAGAGGCAGCGCGTGGCTCTCGGCCGCGCCATCGTGCGTGAGCCGTACGTCTTCCTCTTGGATGAGCCCCTTTCTAACCTGGACGCCAAGCTTCGTGTGCAGACGCGCGCCGAGCTTGCCAAGCTTCACAACCGTCTGGAGACGACGTTCATCTACGTTACTCATGACCAGACTGAGGCTATGACCATGGGCACCCGCATCGCCGTGATGCGTGATGGCATCCTGCAGCAGGTGGATACGCCACAGACGTTGTACACGGAACCCGCTAACGTCTTTGTTGCTGGCTTTATCGGAAGTCCGTCGATGAACTTCTTTGACGTGACCGTTACGGGCACGAACGAGGAGATGTATCTCGACAGTGGTACCTACAAGGTAAAGGTCCCCGATGACAAGATGCCGCCTCTGCAGGAGTACCTGGGCGAGGAGGTTATCTTTGGCATTCGTCCTGAGGATATTGAGGATCCCGAGTACGCGCCGCCGGGGATCACGGCTGCTCCGGTTGAGGCGCGGGTGGACGTGACGGAGCTTATGGGCAACGAGGTTTTCCTGTATCTAGTCACGGGCACCAAGACCTTTATTGCTCGCGTCGATCCTCGTACCTCGGCGCGTGTGGGGCAAGATCGAGAAGTGTATTTCAACATGGATAACATACACGTCTTTGATCGCAATACAGAGGTGGCCATCTTGTAGCGGGAGTTCTGGCCGTTTGTATCCTCGAGGGCGGCGAGAGCAGAGGCGTTATTTGCTCTCGCCGCTTCTTTTCTGTACGGAGAAAGGTTTAGAGGGCGTATTATCTATTCTTCAGCGAGATGAGTATCTCTGAGGTCACCACGAAAAGACTCAGGATGATGGCGGTCGGTAAATTCAAGAGCCGCAAGAAGCGGAGAGCCATGGTGATCGTGCCCAGAATGCCCACGAGCAGCCCTTGGCGGAGGGCCCGATTCAACTGCCGCGTGGTGGGCAGCAGGCTGAATCGCGCCTGAAAGGCGTAGGAGATGGGTATGATGGTGCATGATAGCGTGGCGCCCCAGATGAGCAGGAAGAGGGTCTGATTGAGCGTGGTGGGCGGTTTGTGGTTCATGAAATAGAGCATTCCTGCCCATAGGGCGACGGCTAGGACGAGTATGATGATGATGAGCGTCTGTGGGTGCATTGCATTCCTTCCTTGGCGTGCGAGATAAGCCGCCGTTGGGGCTTGTGCGGAACTCCCCTTTTGCGGGGGAGGCCAACCGGGGGAGAGTGTAAGACGCTGGTTTCCTTCTGTCAATTGCGCAAGCCTCTCAGTCTTGGTTTATGGAATTAAGGGGCACGATACCTTTGGGCGAGTTGTCAAGATGAAAATTCTCACTGTCAGTGACAAACCCGATGATCTCGTGTACAGTCCCAATATCCGTAAGCGATTTGGCGATGTGGATTTGGTGCTGAGCTGCGGTGATCTCCCCTTCAATTACCTGGAGTATATCGTGAGTATGCTGAGGACCAAGCGGCTGTACTATGTCTGTGGCAACCACCAGTGTAAGACGATAAAGAGAAGTGGCGAGATCAAAGTGGCGCCCGAAGGGTGTGAGAACATTCATGGGCGGGTGGTGAATCATAAGGGACTGTTGATTGGTGGCTTGGAGGGCTCCATACGCTATAGTGGAGATAGCCATCAGTACACGGAACTCCAGATGCATTGGAATGTATGGAAGATGGCCCCTCGACTCTATTGGAATCGCCTTCGTTATGGACGGGCCATCGACATATTGATCACCCATGCGCCTCCGAGGGGTATCGGAGATGCCGATGATCTCTGCCACCGAGGGTTTCGTGCATTTCTGAAATTTATGGATATGTATTCGCCTCGCTATCTCATTCATGGTCACGTTCACCTTTACCGTCGAAATGCTCAACGCAGAAGGCAGTATCGGGAGACGACGGTGATCAATACCTATGGCCATCAGGTGATAGAGATCGATGAGGACGAGCTGAAAGGGCGAGGTTCGCAGGGAGACAAGGGGGTATTCTCTAGGGTGCTCGGACGGTCCAGCGGACGTGGCGCCACACGCGCCAGAGAAGATATCCGTCAGGGATGAGGGCGGCAACAGCCAGGGAGAATAGCAGTGTGGGAAAGGGTCTTTCCTCTTTTGTAGTCACCTCAAAGGCGTCTATGATGCATACTTGCCCCGTGGCATGTGGGTTCTGAGTGTCGCTGATGGTTAGGTAGAGAACGTGTTCCTTGGGCCCCACGTTCCGCACCAGGGGAATGTGGCTCTGGGATTCTGGGGCGGCGCTGTAGAGATCAACATAACTCCGATTCTTCTCATCAAGGGGAAGTCCGGGTACCGAATGGCCGTCCAGAGAGACAAGCAGCTTTCCCGATTGTTCCCCCTGCCTCGTCACAAGGTCGATGCCGTTCCCTCGGAAGGTGAACGCGACGCCGTCTCCGGGCTCTTCGGAAAGGATGAAAGCCTTCCCGGAGGCAAAGTCGTCGATGACGTGGGCCCAGCTCCCAGTCGTTTTCACGTTAGGATTGGTCTCTTGATATAACCCGGGGCCAGCCGCGCTCTGCGTCGCTGCCGCGTCCTGCACAGCAAAGTAGAGCCTCTGGGGGGTGAAGTCGGGATCGACCAAGCGAAAGTAGTAGTCGGCTCTTTCCCTGGGGATGTTTCCCACCTGGCGAAAGTACCAGATCATGAAAACGCCTGCCCAGGGCCATTCTTGCCGTGCTAGCTCGATGCCACGCAGCGTATATTCCGCCTGTTCCTCCTCGCTCACTCGCTGCCAGATCAGCTTGTCAGAGGCCATGGACGGAGGGGCAGCATTCCATCCGTACTCGTTGAACCATATGGCCTTGTCGCTGTCCCCATAGTCTTCCATGATCTTGCGTTGCAGGGTGACACGTTGAAAGTTCAACACCTGAGGATCGGGGGGATCGTCGGGTGGATGCTCCATCCCAAAGGCGTTGGCCGAGAGGATATCAAAATAGTCCGCTGCACCTGCTTCGTACATGCCCCTCAGATAGTCGAGATCGCTCATAGAGATCCACTCGCCCGGTTCCGGGTGCGGCTGGCCCAAGGTCATGGCTAATGGGGCGCTCAGCACATACACGTTGGGATCGGCCTCTTTGGCCCGCATATAGGCGATCTTCAAGAGTTCCACGTATTGGGCGGGATCCACTGGCTTGTTGCCCCATTCGGGAAAGATGTTGGGCTCGTTCCAGATCTGGATATAGTTGATGCGCCCCCTATAGTGTTTTACGAATTCGTAGACGAAGTCGCCGTAATCCTGAAAACTATCTGGCGGACCTTGCTGATAGGTGTTGTCCTGGCGTGTCCAATCCGGGGGGCGGTCCAGACGCGCGACGATCTGGAGGCCGTGTTTCTCACAGGCTTCCACGATCCTATCGTATTTCGTCCAGGTGCTGATCTTGGTATTGGGATGGAGGAAATCGCCTTTGCGCATCGGTTCGATCTCTTCCCACGGAAAGTGCTGCTTGACCCAGCCAATGCCCGCGTCGGCGGCCATCTGCAGCGTCTTCTCCCTTTTCCAGGGCTCTACTTCGCGCGCTAGAAAAAAGTTGGCCCCATAGGGATTAACGTCCGTGTTAGGAATGGTGCGCCCAGGGTAGCGAGGTGAGGTGGCCGCTGAGGCGTATACATTCACGTAAAGGATTCTTACCACCATGCCAAGGAGGATGAGGAAGGTTAGGACAAGGCCCACCAGGGCCAACCACCATCTGGAACGTCTGACGTCCTGGAACAGAATCGTCCTCCATAGACCTGATAGCGTGTCGACGATACCCTTCTCATCTCTGCGAATTATAGGCGGCGACTTGGGCTTTTGTCAATTATTGACGGCGCATTATAATGCTTCCATATGGTGTCAGATTGTTGGGCGCGATATCCCGGCGAGGGGAGTGTCGCAGAGTTCTCGGTGACCTGTTTTTCGGCGGAAAGCTGGGCTTGGCCATGAAGGTGATCACGAGTCACGAACGTGCTGATATGGATGCTTTAGCGTCCATATATGGGGCCGCGTTGCTCTATCCTGATCATCAGGCCGTCCTGCCCCAGAAGCTGAACCGAAACCTGCGCGAATTTCTGACCCTCTACGGAGAGGAATTCCCCTTTGTGCATCGACGCGAGCTTGCTGGGGATGAGATCAGCCACCTGATCCTGGTGGACACACAAAGAATTGCTCCTCTGCCCGGCATGACGTCCGAGACCCCGAGGCATATTATCGACCATCATCGTAAGGAAGTCGAGGCGACCGACAGCGTCACTCTTGAACTGGAGATGGTTGGGGCGACAGTGACCTTGTTGGCGGAGAAGATAAGGGAGCAAGGGGCACCTCTGGGGCGACTGGGGGCCAGCTTGCTTCTCATGGGCCTCTATGAGGATACGGGGTCGCTCTCGTATACTATGGCTACGGCTCGCGACGCACGGGCGGCGGCGTGGATCTTGGAGCAGGGGGCCGATCTAGCATTGGTCAACCAGTTCTTGCATCTTCCCCTTTCAAAGGGCCAGAGGGAGGCTTTGGACGCTCTCGTTAGTAATACGGAAATCCATACCGTTCGTGGGCGCACCGTCTGTGTCTCCACCGTTCAGCTTGACGAATACGTCGATGAACTGGCGGCCCTGATACATCAACTTATCGATATGTATGATCCTGATGCTTGCTTTCTCTTGGCCCAATACGATGAGAGCACGCAGATCATTGCCCGCAGTTCCACGGAGGCGGTGGACGTATCCGCGTTGATGGAGGAGTTTGGCGGGGGTGGCCATAGTCGAGCGGCGGCCGCTTTGGTGCAAGGAAGGGATTTGCACGACGTTTCGCAGGCCTTGCTGTCTGCCATTGAGGAGCGCGTGGAGCCTCCTGCGCTGGTGGGCACACTCATGTCAACCAACGTGCACACGTTGGATATGGATATGTCCGTGCAGGACGCAGCGCAGATGATGCGCCGCTATGGCCACGAGGGATTCCCTGTGGTTGAGGGGCACCAGTTGGTCGGCGTCCTCACGCGGAGCGACGTGGATCGCGCGCTTCACCATCGTTTGGGCGATATGCCCGTACGCAATATTCTGCACACGGGCCCTTTGCACGTCAAGCCCCAGGATCCCGTATCCAAAGTGCAGCGCATCATGGTGGACCATGGGCTGGGGCAGGTGCCCGTGGTGGAGGGGGGCCGCTTTGTGGGCATCGTCACCCGCACCGACCTGATCAACCTGTGGACGCCTGCGGAACACCCATCGCGCGCGGATGATATCCGTCGCATGATGGAGGAGGTCCTTCCCCAAGGATTGAGCGAACTGCTCATTGAGGCGCGGGATGTGGCCAACGATTTTGGTTACTCGCTCTATATTGTGGGGGGCTTTGTGCGGGATCTGCTGCTTGGTTCTCCCACCTTTGATCTTGACCTGGTCGTGGAGGGGAATGCCATTCATATGGCGGATGAATTGGCTGCAAGGGTTGGGGGTTACGTGCGCAGCCACAGGCGTTTTGGCACGGCGAAGGTGATTTTGGAGGGGGAGCGACCGAAGGGGGTGCCTCCCTCGCTGGATTTTGTCACCGCACGCACCGAGTTCTACGAGCAGCCGTCGGTCTTGCCCCAGGTGGAGAGGAGCTCCATCCGTCAGGATCTCTACCGGCGCGATTTCACGATCAATACCCTGGCTATCTGTTTGGATCGGGGACGCTACGGCGAATTACTCGATTACTATGGCGGGGAGCGCGACATCCAGGAGAAGCGTATCAGGGTGCTCCACAATCTGAGTTTCATTGAGGATGCCACACGCATCCTCCGTGCCGTGCGCTTTGAACAGCGTTTGGGCTTTGGCATTGAGCAGCGTACGGCAGAGCTCATGGAGGACGCTCTGGAACTGTTGGATGATGTGACAGGAGACCGCCTGCGGCACGAGCTCTACCTCATACTGCAGGAGGCCGAGCCGGAGCGTATTTTGGCGCGGCTCCATCGTTTGGGAGCCCTGGGACGCCTGCATCCCGCCCTTTGTTTTTCTTCATCCATGTTCGAGCTTTTCCAGCGCTTGCGAGAAACCTTTTATGAGTGGTCCCCTGCATCCGAAAAGCCCGAGCGCCCATCAGGGCCCATGTTTGTCGCAGAAACGGAGGAGGCTGAGGGGCCCGCGCTGCATCTCTGCTATCTGGCCCTCCTCGTCAGCTCCATGAGTGCGGAGGATTTGGAATCTTTTGTGGAGCGGCTTCATATCGCGGGGGATGAAGCACGCTTTCTCTACGAGGTGGCGCGTTTGCAGGAGTCAATGCAGCAACTCACCGCCAAGGCCATGCTTCCCAGCGTGATCTATCGCCTCCTGGATCCCTTTTCCAGCGAGGCCCGCTTTGTCCTCTCTGTGCTGACCGACTCGGAACTGGTGCGCCAGCGCCTGGATCTGTACGAGCGCGAACTGTCAAAGGTATCCACACGCATCGACGGTTATTACATCCGCTCCTTAGGGGTACCGCCCGGCCCCGTCTATGGTGAGATCTTGGACCGTGTTCAGGATGCCCTTCTAGATGGCAGGATCAGCACAGTGGAGGAGGAGCAGGAGTTGGCGCGCAGCCTGGTGGACGCGTTGCACGGCAGCGACTCTAGCGCCTAGAAGATGCGTGCGATCTCGTCCTGTTCGAAGCGGGGGAGGGGCAATCGCTCACCGCTACGGATCATGCAAACCCCGTCCTTTGCGGGCAGTATTCTGCCGATACAGGCGCACGGGATGTGAGCCTTCTGATACGTTTCCATCAACGCCGCCTTTTCCTCCGGTGCTACGGTGATGATAAGGGCGCCCGAGGCGATGGTCCCCAGAGGGTCAAGGCCATATTCCTCACAGAGGCGCTTACCCTCTCTCGTCACGGGGACATCGTCTGCATAAAGAACGAGCCCTGTACCGGCGGCCAGGGCCAGTTCATGCAGCCCGGTGGCCAGGCCTCCCTCGGTGGGGTCGTGCATGGCGTGGACCCCCGGGTGCTTGGCCGCTATCCTGGCCGCATCCACGACGCTGATGCCCGGTTCATAAAGATAGTTCTTGGCGCGCTCCAGAAATTCCTCCTCATAGCCCCGCCGGCGCAGCTCGTCCGCTCTTTCTCTGGCAATGAGTGCGGTCGCCTCTATAGGGATGCCTTTTGCAAGCAGAATATGATCGCCTTCCTGGGCCCCCGCCGTAGTGATCAGCTCCTCGCGGGGCACCTCGCCGATGAGCACACCCACGACGATGGGGCGGTTCAGTCCCCAGGTCACTTCCGTGTGGCCTCCCACCAGGGTGATATCCAGTGCCTCGCACGCTTGGTGTAGCTGCGCAAAGATGGTCTCCACCAACTTGGGGGTCGTCTGATCATCTGGGAGCAGGATGGTATTGAGCATCCAGCGGGGGCAGGCGCCGCTGGTGGCCACGTCGTTGGCATTGACGTGCACGGCGTACCAGCCGATCTGATCGCTGGCGAAGGTGATGGGATCCGTCTTTACCACGATGTAGCGGTCGCCCATATCGATGGCCGCCACGTCCTCACCCACCGAGGGGCCCGCGATGAGTCGGTCGTCTGGACGTGTGTAGCGCTGCAATAGCTTATTGAGCAGGTCGAGGGGCAGCTTTCCTGTGGAGAATACGTCCTTCGCTTTCATGCACCATCCCGTCCTTTGATAGAGGATTCAGTTAATAGTATTCTTGTTCCCAGAGAGATCATAGCCTAGCATGCAGGGGAGAGGGTGTCAAAGTCCGTTAGCCGGGCCCAGGGGCTGCAGGCTCGCGGCACAGAGCCCCGGTATTCCCTCATGTTCGCAGGCAGTGCGCTTGCCACATTCCCCCTTCTCGTCATCTTCTTTGCCTTCCAGCGGCAGTTGATCTCGGGCATCATGTCGGGGGCCATCAAAGGCGGGGCATGACTTGTGTGGCAACCTGAGGCGGCGCTCAATGCACCCGAGG
>JAYENT010000057.1:46371-56882 GCA_034722245.1 Chloroflexota bacterium | reverse complement strand
CCATCAATGCTCCCCCCAGGATGTCGAGGGCCTTTTGGCTTTCCTCCGCCTCTTTGTGGGCCTCCTGCCCTTTGAGCGCGATCATGCGGCCCCCCACACGGCACAGAGGGAGGCAGTATTCGCAGAGTATGGGCAGATGGGCCACGGCGCGGGCCATCACGATGTCGTACTGCTCCCTGTGCCGGGGCATGTGACCCAGCTCCTCCGCGCGGGCGTGGATGGCCTCCACGTCCTGCAGTTCCAGGATATCTATCATGTGCCTGAGGAAACCGACCTTCTTACGCGTGGAATCGATGAGGGTCATCCGTATGTCGGGAGCCAGTATCTTGAGCGGAAGCCCGGGGAAGCCAGCTCCACTGCCAACATCCAAGCACCAGACACGTCGCCTATCAATCTGCAGGGGAATGCGGTTGGGGAGAGGCCCCAAAGTCTCACCGGGGAAAGCCACAAAGCAACTCAAAGAATCCAAAAAGTGCTTGATCTGTACCTCTTCATATCCCGTGATGGCCGTGAGATTAAAGCGCCTATTCCACTTTTTGAGTTCGTGGTAGTAGCGCTCGAACATCTCGATATGTCTTGGACTGAGGGTAAGGCCCAGATCCTTGGCCCCCTCTCGCAGCAACTCCATGGCCATGGCATCGTCCTCTAGCCGGGGAGGACCTTGCCAGGGTTCATGATCCCCTTGGGATCAAAGAGGTCTTTGATGGCCCGCATCACCTCCAGACTTTCCCCATGTTCCTGGGGCATGAAATGCCTCTTCATGAGGCCGACGCCGTGCTCCCCGGCCACTGTGCCGCCCACCTGGAGTGCATAGCTGATAATAGCGTCGCTCGCTTCCACCGCCCTGGCAAACTGCTCCTCGTCCTCCCTATAGCCTATGACCTCGGTGTGCAGGTTGCCGTCCCCGGCGTGACCAAAGACGTAGATGGTGATGCCTGTCTCCTCGGAAAGATTGTGGGCGAACTGGACGACGTCGCCGAACTTGGAGATGGGCACGCAGGCATCTCCGGCAATCATGGTGCATCCTGGGTGGCTCAACTTCATCGAGTCATGGGCCACCTGCCGCGCCCGCCATAGCTTCTGCCGCGTCTCATAGTCCGTCGATAGTTGAAAATCGAGGCAACCGTTGTCGCGGGCGATCTCCCTGAGGTACTCTATCTGGTCCTCTACATACGCCTCAGTGCCATGGAACTCTACGAAAACCGTGGGCTTCTCCAAGAAGGAGAGGCCTTGCTGAGCATTCGTGACGCGAACGACGGGGCTGTCCAGCAGTTCCAACGCCGAAGCCTCCAGCCCATATCGGGCACACTCGTAGACGGCGGAGGTGGCCTCGGGCAGAGTGTCAAAGGGAATGACCGCTGCGGCAATCTTTTCCGGCAATCCTACCACCCGCAGGGTGATCTCGCTTATCACGCCCAGCGTACCCTCAGAGCCAGTGAACAGCCCAACTAGATTATAGCCGCTGGTGCTCTTTTTGGCGTTGCTGCCGACCGTTGCAACTGTACCATCGGGCAGGACTACCTTGAGCTTGAGCACGTAATGACGCGTCACGCCGTACTTAAAAGCTCGCATGCCACTGGCGTTGTTGGCCACCATTCCCCCAATGGTGGCCACGTCCGAACTGCCCGGCGACGGCGGGAAGAACAGCCCCAGGTGGCGCAATGCCGCGTTCAGATCGTCGCAGATGACGCCCGGCTGCACGACGACCTGGAGATCCGCCTCCCGAATCTCTACTATCTTGTTCATGCGGTAGAGGGCCAGGAGTATCCCTCCCCTGACGGGTATGGGGTTGCCCTCCAGGCTGGAGCCGCCGCTCCAGGGAACGACGGGGATTCCCTCCTCATTGGCATAGCGCAGGATGTGGGCGATCTCCTCCGTCGAAAGGGGCCAGACGACCACGTCGGCCAGGGCAGGGTCGGCCCAGGATTCGTCGGCGGAATGGGCCATCAGGTCGGCTTCGCGCCACGATACCCTTTCCTTGCCTACAATAGATATTAGTTTCTGAATGTCGCCATCGTTCAACACGCCGTATCCTCCGGTGCGCGCTGTTGTTTGGCTCGTGCCTACGTGGGCGGATCGAATGTGCTCAGTCATGAGGCCTTGGGGTCCTTGTCGATTGCGAGAGCACCCGGCGCGCCTTGCTCGTGCCCGTGGGCGGACCCACGACGCCCCGCTCTTCCATGGCGTCCATGATGCGCCCCGCGCGGGTGTACCCTATGTGGAATTGCTTTTGCAGCATGGTGAGAGAGGCGCGGTCTTTTGTGGCTACAAAGGCCATGGCCCGCTCCAACAGGGGATCCTCTTCCATCGCTTGTTCCTTCTCCTCCAGGGACGGCCAGAGGGCCTCCTGTTGCAAGCTTTCCAAGGCCATGGGCCGGGAGGCGGTCTGCCGCTCCGCTCTCCTGGCGGCTTGATCCTTCCAAAAGCGCACCAGCCGCGAAATCTCCTCGTCGGAGACGTAGCATCCCTGCATACGCACGAGTTTAGAGGTATCGGGGGCCATGTACAGCCCGTCTCCCTCACCGAGGAGGGTCTCTGCTCCCGGTCTGTCGAGCACAACGCGGGAGTCGGTCATGGAGGAGACGGCAAAGCTTATGCGCGCCGGGAAGTTGGCCTTGATCGTGCCCGTCACCACGTCCACCGAGGGACGCTGGGTGGCGATGACCAGGTGGATGCCCGTGGCGCGGGCCATCTGCGCGATGCGGCAAATCATGCGCTCCACCTGCTCCGAGGCCGCCAGCATGAGATCGGCCAGTTCGTCGATAAAGGCCACAATAAAGGGCAAGCGGCGCATGCCCCGCTCCCCGGCCAACGCGTTGTACGACTGAATATTGCGTGCTCCCACACCCGCAAGGGTCTTGTAGCGCCGCTCCATCTCCTGGGTGATCCAGTCCAGCACGCCCACCACCTCCTCCACGTCGGTAATCACGGGGGACAAAAGATGGGGCGTGCCATTGTATCGCGAAAGCTCCACACGCTTGGGATCGATCAACAGAAGTCTCAGATCGGCGGGCGTGTTGCGGCTGAGCAGGCAGGCGATCATGGCGTTAATGCACACGCTCTTGCCCGATCCCGTGGCACCGGCGATGAGAAGGTGAGGCAGGGTGCCGATGTCGTCCACGACGGGGGTGCCCGAAACGTCGCGACCCAACCCAATGGCCAGGTGGGAGGAGGCGATGGCGCGGAAGGCGTCCGACGCCATGACGCCCAACAGGTCGACGATGGCCGGCTCCTTGTTGGGCACCTCCAGGCCCACAATGGCCTTGCCTGGCACCGGAGCCTCCACGCGCACGGGGGAGGCCGCCAGGGCCAGGGCGAGGTCCTTTGCCAGGCGAGAGATATGGCTCACCTTCACCTTGGCCCGGCGCATCTCGCCGTCACGTCCCCGGCGTTCAATATACCCGGGAGCCAGCCCGAACTGGGTGACCACGGGGCCAGGGTTCACCTCCACCACCGATGCGGGCACGCCAAAGCTCATCAGCGTCTTTTCTATGATGCGCGTCTTCTTGCGAATATCCGCTACGTCTATTTGCTCCTCCTCGCGCTCGATAAATATCCCCCCTATATCCGGAAGCTCCCAGCGGTGGAAGACCCGGTCCTCAATGGGGATGGTTCGGGGTTCAGCGGGAGGGGGCGGGGGAGCCTTCTTGGGTGGTGAGGGGGGCGGTTTCTCGCGCCGCTCGGGGGGAGCCTCGACCGCTCCTCGTGCCTGTGTTCCTTGCCTGGCCTCCGTCGCCTGGGCCCTTGCGGCGCGGCGGCGGGCCAACCATGCGGAGGTGCTGTGGATCACCTTCGTGGAGTCCTGGATGAGCTGATCCAGGGATATCTCCAGGGTCGCGATGAGTCCCGCGCTCATACCGGTAATGAGAAGTATGACAGCGCCGAGCTTTCCCAGGGCCAGGGAGAGGGCCGCGCTTATCCCATATCCCACATAGCCTCCCCCCCGCCGCGTGCCGATGGCCTGCTGGGGCTGCTGGACAAAGAGGTGGGCCAGGGCGAGCCCGCAGATGAAGCAGACGATAGCCCCTGTCACGCGCGACCATGGAAGGGAGAGGTAGTCATCCTTCCGGGCCACCAGAATCCATAGGCCAGAAAAAGCTAAAGCCAGCGGAATAACATAGGCTCCAGCGCCAAATACAGTATAGAGGATGCCCAACCACAGCTCAACCAGAAATCCTCCATCCTGGGACATGAAACCCAGGATGGTAAGAATAGAAAGAGATAGAAAGCACAATCCAGCAATCCAGTTCTTCTGGGTGCCTGTGAGTTGAGTCCCGGTTTTATGCCTGCGCCTGCTCATGGCCAAGGCTCTTCCCGATAGCGATAAGCAGTGGAGGAATACGCTCCACCACGGGGTACGGAGGCGGGCCTGCTCAGACCTTTTTGACCTCAGAGATCACGACGGGGCGCCGCCCAAGGTTTGTCGACATATAGCTCTGCAGGTGGCTTTGCACGTTTCGCTCCATCTCCGATGCCGTGCCTCCGCCCTCGACGGCCTTTTCGATCTCTTGTTTCATCTCCTCCAGGATCTCTTTTGATTCGGCCTCCTGGAGAAAGCCCCGGGTGATGATCGTTGGCTCGCCCAATATGCCGCCGGTGTACTTGTCCACCATCACGGTGGCCACTAGGAACCCGTTGCGGGCCAGTACCTGCCGCTCCTCGATCACGTCGCGACCGATATCGCCCACACTGCGTCCGTCCACAAAGATGTTGCGCCCACGGATGCCCTTGACCAGCTCCACATGAGAGGGGGTCACCTCCAACACGTCCCCCGTCTCGGCGATCAGGACGTTTTCCGGCGCCACGCCGCATTGCTTTGCCAGTTTGCCGTGCAGTACCAGGTGACGATATTCCCCATGGATGGGCACAAAATACTGGGGACGCACGAGGCTCAATACCAGCCTTTGCTCCTCTTGGCTGGCGTGTCCCGAGACGTGGACGTCTAAAATTTCATCGTAATAGACGTCGGCGCCCAGACGGAACAGGTTATCGAGGGTGCGGTTGATGAGTTCTTCGTTGCCGGGTATAGCGCTTGCAGAGATGATGATGGTGTCGCCGGGGACGATGCTTACAGAGTGATAGCGTCCCTCTCCCATACGCACCAGGGCTGAAGTCGGCTCTCCCTGACTACCCGTACAGATGAGAGTCAACTCGTGCTCGGGAAGGCTGTTGATGTCGTTCAAATTGATAAGCGCCTCGTCCGGCACGGTAAGGTATCCCAGTTCGCGCGCCACGCCCACGTTCTCACGCATACTTCGGCCCACCACGGCGATGCGACGTCCATAGTCCTGGGCGATGTCCATTACCTGCTGGATGCGTGAGATGTTGGACGCAAACGTGGTCAACAGCACGCGCCCTTCCGCCTGGTCAAAGAGTCGGTCTATGGTTTCGCCCAGGGCCCGTTCCGACGGCGTATAGCCGGGCGTCTCGGAGTTGGTGCTGTCCGAGAGGAAGAGGAGAACTCCCCGCTCCCCGAGTTCTGCCAGTTTGCCCAGGTCGGTGGGACGGTCGTACACGGGGGTGGCGTCGATCTTGAAATCTCCCGAGTGCACCAGCAATCCCACAGGGGTGTCGATGGCCAAACCGACACCATCGGGAATGCTGTGATTCACGTGAAAGAATTCGAAATTGAAATGGGAGAGGCTCAGGGTGTCCCCGGCGTCTATCAGGCGTATGTCGGCGTTCTGGATGTGGCTCTCGTGCATTTTGACTTCGATCAAGCCTCGCGTCAGCCGTGTGGCATAGATGGGGGCGTGAACCTTCTCCATCAGGTAAGGCAGGGCACCGATGTGATCCAGGTGGCCGTGGGTGATGATCACCGCCTCGACGCGGTCCGCCCGCTCGAACACGTAGCTCAAATCAGGAATGACCATGTCGATGCCCAGCATGTCTGTTTCCGGGAACATGGATCCCGCATCGATGATAACCATATTGTCCTCATACTCGAGCACGAGCATGTTACGTCCAATTTCGCCCAATCCCCCTAAAGGGGTCAGGCGCAGCTTTCCTTCGCTTAGTCTTTCGTTTAACATCAAAATAATCCTAACTGTTTTGGTTTCTCGGAGGGTTCTTCTTCACGGGTGAAGGACTCCACGTCGTTGAGGATCCCTGGTATCTTTTGGATGTCCTTTTCGATCAAGGGACGATACCGCGGTTGATGCAGCGCCGCCGCGGGATGGAACATGGGAAAGTACAGTATGTCGCCCACCCGCTTGGGGGTCCCGTGGACGCGGGTAATGCTCACCCCTGAGAAAGCCAACTGCATGGAAAAGCGGCCCAGGGTGACGATCATCTTTGGTTTGATGAGCTCGATCTGCCTATCCAGATAGGGCCGGCAGGCCTGTATCTCTTCGGGCTGGGGATCCCGGTTTCCAGGGGGACGGCATTTGACCACGTTGGTGATGTACACGTCCTCCCGGGAGAGGTTGATGGAAGCGAGAAGCTCATCCAAAAAGTTCCCCGCTGCTCCCACAAAGGGCAATCCCTGCCGATCCTCGTGAAACCCGGGAGCTTCCCCTACGAACATGATATCGGCGTCCGCCGGTCCGGCGCCTGGGACGGCATGGGTACGGCCGGCGGCCAACGGGCATTTTTGGCATTGCCGAATCTGTTCACATATCTGTTCAAGCTCCTGCATCTGCGGCCTCCCCGCGTGAGACAAGTCCTTCACCTTTCTTGACTTTCCGCGTTAATTATACGCGTCCTTGGATTTATCTCAAAGTAGAGACGGAGGGGTGATCCGCCTCTAGACGCTACTCTTCGGTGCCTACGGTATGTTCCTCGACCCAGTCCCAGTCGATACGCATTCCCAGACCCGGATCGCCCCACGGTTGGGCATAGCCCTCGTCGTCTATTTCCGTGGCCGCCGTTTTGATGCCCGGCGGGGTATAGTAGGTGGCCGGCACCAGGCTCTCAAAGTACTTTGTGTTGTAGATGGCACAGGCGGCGTGCAGCGAGGCGATGGAGCTGCCATGCATGGCGCACATCACGCCATAGCCCTCGCAGATGTGAGCCGTCTTCATAACGCCGGTAAATCCCCCCTTGTACTCGTCCAGGGGCCCGCTGAGGACGATGTCCGCCGCCCCGTTGCGGAGGTGGGTCAGGGCATCCCAGGGGCCACCATGTGTGGCCTCTGCCGTGGCCAGAGGGATATCCAGGGCCTCGGCCAGGCGTGCCAGGGCGGTCATATTGAAGTGATCCATAGGTTCCTCATACCAGAAATAGTCCGCCTCCTCCAGTTGCCGTCCAAACCACAGGGCCTCTTCATACAGGTTGAACATGCTGGAGGCGTCGTACATGAGGTTAATGTCGTCCCCCACTCTCTCTCGCAGCGTCTTGCACAGGGCGGCGTCCTCCTCCAGCCGGCCCCAGGCGTGGAGCTTGATGGCTTTGTATCCCTTTTCCAGGACGTCGTCAGCCAATTGCATGAACTCGTCCATGGAATCGAGGGTTACGGTGCTGGCATAAGCGGGAATGCGGTCGCGCATGCCTCCCAGCAGCTTGTAGACCGGCATATCACACACCTTGCCGTACAGATCCCAGAGGGCCACGTCCACGGCGCCGATGGCGCTGCCCAAGCGCGAGGTACGCAGGTTGCGCCAGAAAGCCTGCCATATACGTTCCCTGTTCAGGGGGTCGGCATCCATAAGTTGCCATTTGATCTCCTCTATGTTCGCGCCGCCGCGATAGGGTGACAGTCCCTCCACTCCCTCATCGGTGATGATGCGCAGCAGACCGGTGCGCCCCGTGGGGTCGTTGGGCATGATACCGTCGCGCCAGTGGTACGGCCCCCGCTCCCATTCTATATGATAGACCTTGACTCCGGTGATTTCCATGGGCGCAATCTCCTTCGGTTTCAGCGATTCACCGCATTAGCATACGCGACGCGGGAGTTGGGGTCAAGCTGAGGAGTGCACGTTTCCTTGCACCGGCCTAAAGAGCCGGTGCTAGTTTCTACTATACAGTCTCGTCCGTTCACGGCGGGGGAATCATTCAGCCCCGTCGTGCCACGGTTAGATTTCAAGTGGTAGAACGCGCCGTCGTTCTTTTTCCTCCCATCATTTGCCGTCCCCGCGCACTAGATGCTATAATGCGTGCGGTGTCGCCGGATGGGGAGATAGAGTATGAAACTGAGCCGCGAGGAAGTCCTGCACATCGCCGAGCTTGCCAAGTTAGGCATCACCGAAGAGGAAACCGAACAGTTTACGGAGCAGCTCTCCGAGATTCTGGCTTATTTCGATATATTGAATCGCCTGGACACGGCGGCCATACCGCCCACGGCCCAGGCCATCTATATGCGCAACGTCACACGCCCCGATGAGGTGGAGCCCTCACTCAGCCCCGAGGAAGCGCTAAAGAATGCGCCCGAGCGCGAGGGGAACTTTTTCCGCGTGGAACCGATTCTGGAGTAGCGGGAACACTTTGACGGGCCCAGCACTTTTCGTTTTTGGAGGCCATCATCTTGAAGTTACACGAACTGACCATCCATCAAGCCCACGAGTTGCTGCGCAAAAAGGAGATCTCCTCTGTGGAACTCACGGAGGCTGTTCTGGAGCGCATCGAGGCAGTGGAGGATGACGTTCGTGCCTACCTCCATCTCACCCCGGAACGTGCGCTGAAGGACGCCGAGGCGGCCGACGCCCGACGTGCAGGCGGGAAGGATCATCCTCTGCTGGGGGTACCCCTGGCCATCAAGGACGTGCTGAGCACCAAAGGGGTGGAGACCACATGCGGCTCGCGCATTCTCAAGGGGTATATTCCCCCCTTTGACGCCACCTGCGTGGCCAATCTACGTCAAGCGGGAGCCGTGTTCCTGGGCAAGACCAACACGGATGAGTTCGCCATGGGCTCCTCTACGGAGAACTCGGGCTACTTTACGACGCATAACCCGTGGGATCTCTCCCGAGTGCCCGGCGGTTCCAGTGGGGGCAGCGCCGCCGCCGTGGCTGCCGACGAGTGCATCGCGGCCTTGGGCACCGATACGGGGGGCAGCATCCGGCAGCCCGCCGCTTTCTGTGGGGTGGTTGGCCTGAAGCCGACCTACGGGCGCGTATCCCGCTATGGCCTCGTCGCTTTTGCCTCCTCCCTCGATCAGGCTGGGCCTCTGTGCAAGGATGTCCGTGACTGTGCCATCCTCTTGCACACCATGGCCGGCCACGATCCCAGGGATTCCACCTCCGCCGATCTTGACGTGCCCGACTATATGGAGGCGCTGCGCCCCGATTTGAAGGGGGCGCGGCTGGGCGTGCCGCAAGAGTACTTTGTGGAGGGCATGGAGCCCGGCGTGGAGCAGATGGTGCGTGCGGCCCTCAAGACATGGGAAGATATGGGCGCTGAGATCGTGGAGGTCTCTATGCCCCATACGGAGTACGCGCTGCCCATCTATTATATCCTTGCTCCTGCAGAAGCCTCGGCCAACCTGGCCCGCTACGATGGAGTGCGTTATGGGTTCTCTCATCCAGAGGCCGGGGATATCTGGGAGGCCTATCGCAAGAGTCGTCAGGAGGGTTTTGGCGCCGAGGTGAAGCGCCGCATCATGCTTGGCACCTATGCGCTCTCCGCTGGCTACTATGACGCTTACTACCTTAAGGCGCAAAAGGTGCGCACCCTCATCAAGGATGACTTTGACAAGGCCTTTGAGACCTGTGACGCTCTCGTCGCCCCCACCACGCCGACGACGGCCTTTCGCATCGGCGAAAAAACGGATGACCCTCTACAGATGTATTTGGGGGATATTTTTACCCTTTCGCTCAATCTCGCGGGTGTGTGCGGCATCTCCATTCCCTGTGGATTCTCCGAGGGAATGCCCGTCGGCCTTCAGGTCTTTGGCGATGCCTATGACGAGTCCACCGTGCTGCGCATCGCCTACGCCTATGAGCAAGCGACGGACTGGCACATGCGCCAGCCGCCCGTGTAGCATGCCCGAAGGGCGAAATTGACGAGCTACTTGGGCGGTGGCCCGATCAAAGGGAGGTTTTACTGACAATGAAGGTTGTCATTCCCCTGGCTGGGTTCGGTACTCGGCTGCGGCCTCATACGTGGTCCAAGCCAAAGCCGTTGATGAACGTCGCGGGCAAGCCCGTGCTTGGCCACGTCCTGGACGCGTTCGAAGCAGTGGATGTCCAGGAAGTGGTCTTTGTTATCGGTTGGCTGGGAGACCAGATAAGAGAGTACGTGCAGGCCAACTATGGCTTTGAGGCCCACTACGTGGTACAGGAGGAGCTTAAGGGCCAGGCGCACGCCATCTATTTGGCCAGAGAGTATCTTGAGGGACCCTGTCTCATCGCCTTTGTGGACACCCTCTTTGAGGCCGATCTGTCGGGGCTACCGGCGGTCGATGCTGACGGCGTCCTCTTTGTCCAGGAGGTGGAGGATCCCCGCCGCTTTGGCGTCGTGGTCGAGAGGGACGACCGCATCGTGCAGCTCATCGAAAAGCCGGAGGGATTCGAACACCGCAAGGCCATGATCGGCGTCTACTATGTTCGAGAGGGCGCAGAGTTGGTCAGTGCCAT
>JAYENT010000057.1:0-46271 GCA_034722245.1 Chloroflexota bacterium | reverse complement strand
GATGGCCATCGCGTCCTGGTGCAGGCGGGAGCGGGAGTAGGCAGCGGATTCGGCGACGAGGAGTATGCGGAGAGCGGCGCGAGTATTCTCGATTCGGCAGAGGAGGTGTACGAGGCGGCTGAGATGGTTCTGAAGGTTAAGGAGCCGCTGCCAAGCGAATATCCTTTGCTGCGGCCTGGCCTCTTGCTTTTCACCTACCTTCATCTGGCGGCCGACAGATCGCTCACTGAGAGTCTGCTTCAGGCCAAGGTGACCGCTATAGGGTACGAGACGGTAGAGCGCGCGGATGGGACACTTCCTCTTCTTATACCGATGAGCGAAATCGCCGGCAAGATGGCCGTGCAGATCGGGGCCCACTATCTGGAGAAACCCCAAGGCGGGCGAGGCGTTTTGCTGGGGGGCGTGCCTGGCGTGCGCCCGGGCAGTGTGGTTATCCTGGGCGGCGGCACGGTGGGCAGCAACGCGGCCGGGGTGGCCCTGGGCTTGGGTGCCCGAGTGACCGTCATCGACATCGATCTGGATCGGCTGCGCTACCTGGATCAGGTGACGCATGGCTATCTGAACACCGTCGCCTCCAATAGACGTAACATTATCGAGGCGGTACGCCGCGCCGAGCTCCTCATCGGGGCCATCCTGGTTCCAGGGGGCAGGGCACCCGTCCTCGTATCCGAGGAGTTGATCGCCGAGATGGCCACTGGCTCTGTGGTCATCGACGTGGCCGTGGATCAAGGAGGATGCATCGAAACCAGCAAGCCCACATCGCACAGCGACCCCACCTATACGGTGCATGACGTCATACACTATGCTGTACCCAATATGCCCGGCGCGGTGCCCAGGACATCCACCTACGCCCTCTCCAACGCCACGTTACCTTATGTTACAGAACTGGCCGACGTGGGTCTTGAGAAGGCCGTGGCCCAGGATGCCGCTCTGCGAAAGGGTGTCAATATCATGGATGGCCACGTCACGCACGAGGCCGTGGCCGCGGCCTTTGATATGGAATACGTGCCCCCAGACGATTTGATCTAGGACACCAAGAGAGGGGACTTTTGCAATCACGAACTAAAAAGTATCTGTTGGTTAGCCTACTATTGGTGATGTGGTTGAGCACCTCGGCCTGCTCCTGCAGCGGGCTTTTGCAGAGGGCCTCTCATCTGCGTAAGAATCTCATCTCACCGACCGCGGCCCCTACGAAGGCATCGTTTTTAGAGGAGCAGATCGCTACGCCCCTTCCCACTCCCACCCGCACCGCAACGGTCCCCCCGGCGGAGGCGGCATCTTCTCCTACGAGAACGGCGGCAGCCACTCCTTTGCGGCTTCCCAAGGGGCCCGATCAGCCCTTTGATATCCGCCTCACCCAGGAGGAGATAAACGATTATCTGGAGGGGCAGACCTTTGAGCAGCAGGGCGTGGTCGTGAGCGATGGCCGCGTGCGCATAGACGCTGAGCAGATCATAGCCACGTTCCACGTGGCTCATGAGGGTTCGGGAATGAGCGGAGGCATCACGGTGTACGGCGTTCCCAAGGTAGTCGATGGACAGATCTACGTAGAGATAGAGGATTTCACACTGGACCAGAGCGTGTCGGGATTCGGGCGCCTGGTGGCCAACAGCCTCATCAAGGCGGCTATAGAAGAGTACGGGACGGCGCATGGGATCCCCGTTCCTCTGACTGATCTGGAATTTGAGGCGATTCAGTTGATGCCGGGCGTCATTCGCGTCGCCGGCCGCAGGCGTTGAGGGATAGGTCAATCGAGGGAAGGAAGGTCAAAGATGTGGCAGGAGTTCAAAGCGTTCATTCAGCGGGGAAACGTGATCGACATGGCGGTAGGCATCGCCGTGGGTACGGCGTTCAAGAGCATGGTCAGCTCTTTGGTGAACGACGTGATCATGCCCCCTATCAGCCTTTTGTTGGGCACGGCCGATTTCACTAACCTGTTTATCGTCCTGAAACGGGGCAAGGAGGCCGGGCCTTACGTCACTCTCCAGGCGGCCGGTGACGCCGGCGCGGTCACGCTGAACTTTGGCCTTTTCATCAACACCGTGGTGAGCTTTTTCATCATCGCCTCTGCCGTCTTTCTCCTCGTAAAGGCGGTGCAGAGAGCCATGCCCAACCCGGAGCCAGAGCCCGCAGCGGCTCCTGCCACAAAAACGTGCCCGTATTGCAGAACCGAGATCCCTATCGACGCGGTGCGTTGCCCGAACTGCACCTCGGAACTGGAAAGTGGGGAGGTTACAGCATAGGGGCGCTTTGAGAGCGATATTTCGCACTTGATTTTAAAAGGAGGGAAAGGTGCCCAGAAGGTTGGTTTGTGTGGGCAAGGAAGAACTGGAGTGGCAAGGCTACGACGAACCCGCCCTGAACGCCCATGAGGTGCGCGTTCGCGCCCAATTCGCCGCCGCCAAGCATGGCACGGAGATGGCCTTCTTCAAGGGGTACGCGGGGGCCAGGGGCGTCTATGATCCCGAATACCAGATCTTCCGTCACGAGGTGGAGCAGGGGGGCTTGTATCCCTTTCATGTGGGCAACATGATGGTGGGCGAGGTGGAGGCCGTCGGTCCGGACGTCAGCCGTGTGGATGTGGGCGATAGGGTGTGCGCCTACAGTTCCTTCGGCGAGACCAGCGTCGTGAACGAGAACGCCTGTTGGAAGATGCCTCCTGGTATGTCCTGGAAGTCGGCCGTCTGCCTGGACCCCGCCGATTTTGCCCTGGGCGCCATACGCGATGGGCATGTGCGCGTCGGCGATGCCGTGGCCGTCTTTGGGTTGGGCGCCATCGGGCTCATGGTGGTTCAGTTCGCCAAGTTGGCCGGGGCGCATCCCGTCATCGGCGTCGATCCCCTATCCAATCGGCGGGGCGTGGCCGAGGCGCTGGGTGTTGATCTCACGCTGGATCCCACGGCCTGCGATGCCGGCCTGGAGATCAAGCGGGCCACGGAGGCGCGGGGTGTGGACGTGGCCATCGACTACAGCGGGGCGAAGGAGGCAGTTCAGCAGGCGCTGCGGGGCGTGGCCTATGGGGGCAACGTGGTTCTGGGGTCCTTCCCCGCACCCTATGGCCCGGGCCTGGATCTGGGCGCCGAATCGCACATCAACGTGCCCAACGTTATCTTTACGCGGGCTTGCAGTGAGCCCCATCGAGAATACCCGCGCTGGGACAATGACCGCATTTACGCTGTCTGTTGGAGGCTTCTCTGCGAGGGGGCTATCACCGGCGAGCCCATCGTACAGCCCGTGGTGCCCTTTGACGAACTGCTGGAGGAATATCCTCGCGTCGCTGCCCACGCCGAGGCCGGGGTGAAACTGGGCGTGCGATACTGATTGGGAGAATGGAGGTGAAGGATGTCCGTAAAACAATGTGTGGTGCTGCCGCTCTTTTTCGATCCCGAGCAGATGTCGCTGGATAGCTTCTGCCAGACGGTGGCAGAGATCGGATATGCGGCCATAGAGGTCATGCAGCCAGGGGGGGATCTGGGAGAGGTCGTGGAGACGGCGGCGCGACACGATCTGGCCGTGGCCAGCATGGTGGGGCATAGCTCTCTGCAGGACGGGCTCAACAAGAGGGAGAACCACGAGCGCATCGAGGCGGAGTTGCGCGCATCCATCGATCTGGCTGCTATGTATGACATCGGGGGGCTGATCTGCTTCAGCGGCACCCGCAACCCGGGACAGAGCGACCTGGAGGGCATGGTCACCTGCGCCCAGGGGCTGCGACGCATCGCCCCCTATGCCGAGGAAAAAGGGGTGAACCTGAACGTCGAGTTGCTCAATTCGAAGGTGAATCATCCCGGCTACCAGTGCGACCACACCGATTGGGGCGTGGCCCTCTGCGAGATGGTGAATAGCCCACGTGTCAAGCTGCTGTACGATATCTACCATATGCAGATCATGGAGGGCGATCTGATTCGCTCCATGCGAGAGAATATCCACTGGATCGGCCATTTCCACACGGCGGGCAATCCCGGCCGCCGCGACTTTGACGACACGCAGGAACTGAACTATACGGGGATCTGCCGCGCCATTGACGGGACGGACTACGATCTCTACGTGGGGCACGAGTTTACGCCCAAGGGAGACCCCATAGAGGCGTTAGAATATGCCTATTCCGTGTGCGCTGCTGAGAGGGATTGAAGTGGCATAGGGCTTCGCCCTGTGAGGTGGAAGAAGATAGCCATGGAAGACAGAACGACCATCTGTCCCCATGAGAAACTGAAGGCGAAATACAGGGTCAATACGCTGCTCATCTTTTTCCTCCTGATCTTTCCCTTTGTCTTTCTGGGGCTGATTCCCGAACTGGGATGGTTATATGTGGCCATCTTTGTGGCGGCCAATATCCTATGGCTCGTGCCCGTGTTGCTGGCCTTTATACCGGCCTACTGGCGCTCGTTGGAGTACGAGCTGTTGGATGACGAGGTGATGGTGCGTAAGGGCGTAATCACCAAGACGGTGGACGTGGTACCCTACAACATGATCACCAATATCTCCATCAAACGAGGTCCCGTGGACCGATGGCTGGGCATAGGCGGACTGGCCATACACACGGCCGGTTACAGTCAGAGCAGTGCAGCCGAAGCGTCTTTGGTCGGCCTTGTGGACTATGAGCCCCTCCATGAAAAGATACTCTCTGCTGTACGAGAGCACCGCGTTGGGGGCCCGAAGCCAGCGATGGAGGGTGCAAGTCTGGAAGAAGCATCGGCGACGGACCTACTCGCACGCATTCTGGAGGAACTGCAGGCCCTGCGAAGGAACCTGAATGGGCAAGAATAGATGAGGAGCGTGATAGCAAGAGCCCCTCGAACGTAGCCCTCCAGGGGGGCGCTATTTGCTCGGCAATTTCCTCAGCTGGCCGGCGTATTTGTGGGCCGTGGCGTCGGTGAGGGATAGAGAGTTTTCCATTTCTCAACCATCTCCACCATGGCTGGATCGTCTGCGTAGCTGTCGTCCAGGGTGATGATCTCTTCCTTGCCATCCACCAAGTTGCCCTGGGCGTCAAAGGTTGCCTCCAGGCGTCCCATCCATTCTCCTCGATAGCCCTGTTGTACAATGAGCGTGCTTCCCACCTGCTCGGGTTCGCGCATCAGCTTGCGTGTGTTGCCCCCTATAATAATGTCGATCCCCGATACGTTCTCGGCCAGGGCTTTGTCTTGATCCAACCCCAGGGGTGAGAGAATGATCAAGACATCGACCTGGTCACGCAGCGCGCCCACGTAGCGCCTGGCCGTTTCAAGGGGGTTGAGTACACGTGTTTGGTCTTTCACCCGGGCGACGGCGTTTGCGTCCGGTTCGCTCAGTCCGATGATGCCCACCTTGATTCCCTGGCGCTCCAATACGACATAAGGGGTAAAAATGGGATCTTGGCCATCGTTCTCCACCACGTTGGCGGATAGCAAGATAAAGTTGGCACTTTTTTCTATTTCCTTGAGTGTCTCCAAGCCCAAGGCAAGGTCCATGCGCCCCAGTGCCAAGGCGTCATAACCCATGGCATTCATGGCCTCCACGATGACGCCTCCCTTGCTCTGCAGCGATAGCGACGTACCCGCGAGAGAGTTTCCCGCATCGAGGACGAAAAGGGGATTCTGGTTGTTCTGGCGCTCTCCCTTTATGAAGCTGGCCCGACGGGCCAAGCCACCCTTTGGGGTCCCTCAACCGCAGGGATCCACTTCTCCATAGGTGTCGTTGGTGTGCAGGATCGTGAGCCGAAAGGGCTCTGCCTCTACGGATGGCTCCTCCCCTGCGGCGGTCGCCGGGGCGGTGCCGTGGGTGGCCATAGAAGCAGTGGGAGTAGCGACGGGCCGTGTCGCCGGTGCCGGCGGGCTTGGCGCCATCGCCGTAGCGGGTGGCAACGTGGCCTCAGCCGTGGGTTGGCACCCGACCAGGGCCACGCCAGCGAACAAAATCCAAACGATGCCCAGGCACAGGGCGCCACACAAAGGCACTCTCTTTGTTGCACGAATCATTCTGTGCAGCATAAAGGGCTATCTCCTCTAGGCTATACCGCTGTCGATTGGAGGCGACCAAGAAACACTGAGAGTATACTTGATTCGCCCTAGAATGTGCAATTCCACCACGGTTCCTTCACGTGATGGCGGTTCTCATTAGGCGGGTTTTTTGGTTGCTCTGGGAAGAGGGTGGCGAAAGCGATAGCGCTGGAGGCTGTTGCGGCTCACCGCACAGAATGAGAACCGTCCACAGCGCGAGATATGCGTTAGCCCCATCGTATCATTTGGGGTACACTATGTACATTGTATCCTCCACTGGGTGCGACCTCTATCTGGTAGAGTTTCACAGGAGCAGAGCATAGCGCATGGCATTGGCAGGTTTTCTTTTTGAGGCCGCCCTGATCTCACTGTCCGGCGTCATGGCCCCTGGCCCCATCACCACGGTGGCGGTGGGAAAGGGCAGCGAATCGCCCCACGCTGGAGCCTTTGTTGCCCTGGGGCACGGCGTTGTAGAAGTCCCCCTGATGATCGCCGTCTTTTTCGGGGCGGGGCGGCTGCTCCAATATCCCTCTGTGCAGGCGGCCATCGCTCTGGTGGGCGGTCTTTTTTTGCTATTCATGGGCCTGGGCATGCTTCGCACGCTGGGAGAGGAGGAGGTGGCCGTAGGGAGCGCGGGTTCCTCGCCGTTCGTGGCCGGAATCCTGTTGAGCGCGGGCAATCCCTACTTTTTGGTTTGGTGGGTAACCGTGGGCGCCGCGCTGATCCTGCGTTCGCTCCACTTTGGCATACAGGGGGCGCTGGCCTTTGGGGCCGTGCACTGGAGCTGCGACCTGCTATGGGATTATTTCCTGTCGGCACTCTCTTACAAGGGCGGACGGTTTTTTGGGCGCACATTCCAAAGGGGGCTCTTTATGCTGTGCGGCGTCTTTTTGGTATTTTTCGGCATCAAGTTCATCGCGAACGGGGTTGCGGGGTTTCTGGCCTAGAGAGCCATAAGTGGGGGAGTGCACAGGCGAGCTGCTGCGTGGCGGCACGTGGCGGGTTTTTGTGATCGCTCCTCTTGACCGCTATACTATGTATAGTGCGGTGACGGGGCGCTGGAAAGCGGGAAAAGGGACGGATGCCCACGAATCTTCCTCCGGAGTACTTCAAAATTGAGGAGCGCTTCCGCCAAGCAGAGTCGGCGGAGGAAAAGATTGGCTGCGTTGAGCAGATGCTCAGTGTGGTGCCCAAGCACAAGGGCACGGACAAACTGCGCGGCGACCTGCGCAGGCGGCTCTCCGAACTGAAGGAAGCGTCAAGAAAGAAAAAGGGCGCCGCGCGGCAGATCTCCATCTTTCAGATCGAGCGGGAGGGTGCGGGCCAGGTCGTGGTCGTGGGTATGCCCAACGTGGGCAAGTCGGCCCTGGTAAGCGCCCTCACGCATGCCACGCCCGAGGTGGCCAACTATCCCTTCACCACCTGGACCCCCACGCCTGGCATGATGCCCATAGAGGATATACAGGTACAGTTGATCGACACCCCACCGCTGAACGAGGAGCACGTCGAGCCGGAGATGATCAACCTGATCCGGCGGGCGGATCTTATCCTCCTGGTGGTGGATCTACAGACGTACCCCATCCAACAGCTTGAGGACGCCGTGGCTCTTCTAAAGGAGAATCGCATCGTGCCGCGTCATCACAGTGAGCGCTACCTGGATGAGCCCGGCGTGTCATTCATTCGCTTTTTGGTCCTGGTCAACAAGGTCGACGACGAGACGTGGGATGAGGATTTCGAGGTCTTGCAGGAGTTGCTGGGGGAGGAGTGGCCATTGCTTCCCGTCTCGGCCACCACGGGACGCTACTTTGATCGCCTGAAATGGGCCGTGTTCGGAGAGTTGGGCATTATGCGCCTCTACTCCAAACCGCCCGGCAAGGATCCTGACCTGGACGCTCCCTTTGTGATAGACGAGGGAAGCACGGTGGAAGAGTTTGCGGCAAAGGTGCACAAAGATTTCCTCACTAACCTAAAGTCGGCCCGCGTGTGGGGCAGCGCCGAGTTCGATGGACAGATGGTGGGGCGCGACTATGTGCTGCAGGATGGCGACGTGGTAGAGTTGCGGATATAGTTCCTGTGCATCAGGGTGTCGTAAAAGTTTGGAAGGACGACGCGGGCTATGGGTTCATCGTCCCGGACGGGGGCGGCGAGGACGTCTTTCTCCACATAAGCGAGCTGGGCAACCGACAGCGCCGCCCCCATGTAGGGGACCGGATTCGCTATCGACTGGATTGGGATGAGCGTGGCCGCCCCAGGGCGGCCAATGCCCGCATCGGCGGCGTAGCGCCTTCGCTGATAGCGATTGTCACTTTCGGGGCGTTCACCTTCAGTGGTGGCTGGTTGATTCTGGGCCTCACGGGGGCCGTGCGCGTACCCTGGCCCCTCGTGGTCTACACGATTATGAGTGCAGCGGCCTTTGCCGCCTATGGCACGGACAAATCCAGGGCGATGCGGGACGCATGGCGCGTCTCGGAGCAGACGCTTCACATCCTGGAGGCCCTCGGGGGATGGCCTGGAGCCCTCCTGGCTCAGCATTTCTTCCGTCACAAGCGTCAAAAGACCACCTACCAGGTCGTTTTCTGGTGTATTGGCGCCTTTCACATCATCTTTTGGGTGTGGTGGCTCTTTGTACGGCGACCGCCTATGTTGTCACTTTTAAAAGACTGTTCAGCGCCCCTTGGTCTTTTGGGTTGGTGAGTATCACAAGGTAGAGAAACGCCCCAAGCATTCTGCTTGGGGCGTTTCGTGGTGCCAGGTCTCAACGGTACTAGCCCTTGATGATCCCCAGAGGCTCCAGGCGAGCCACCTTGTGGGCGATACCGAGGCCGTGCACCGTATCCACTACGTGGTCGACGTCCTTGTAGGCCAGGGGCGCTTCCTCAGAGAACCCCCGCATGCTGCCGGCGCGAACAGCAATGCCTCCTTCTTCCATTTCGTCCCGTAGATCCTCCCCCCACACCTTTTTGCGCGCTGCCGTGCGGCTCATGGTGCGGCCCGCGCCGTGGCAGCTCGAGCCGAAGGTCAATTCCATGGCCTCTTGTTGACCGGCCAGCACGTAGGAGGCCGTGCCCATGGAGCCAGGCACCAGCACGGGCTGTCCCACGTCCCGATAGTCGGCGGGAACCTCGGGGTGACCGGGCGGGAAGCTGCGGGTGGCTCCCTTGCGGTGGATGCACAGTTCCATCTCGTGGCCATCCACCGTGTGGGTCTCGAACTTGGCGATATTGTGCGCCACGTCATAGACCTGGCGCAGGTCAAAGTCCGCCACCTTGCCGGCGAGCACCTTCTCAAAGGCCTCCCGTGCGCCCATGGCCAGCACCTGACGGTTGACAAAGGCATAGTTCACAGCACAGGCCATGGCGGCGTAATAGTCCCGCCCTTCGGGGGAATCTATGGGAGCGCATACCAACTGGCGGTCCGGGAGATGGAGGTCATATTTTTGCACTGCTGACTGCAGACCCTTTACATAATCATCGCACACCTGGTAGCCAAAGCCGCGAGACCCGCAGTGAATCTGCACCACGACCTGACGCTCCCGCAGCCCAAAGGCGTCTGCGGCCTCTGGATCATAGATCGCTTGCACCACGTCAAGTTCCACAAAATGATTGCCCGCGCCCAATGAGCCCACCTGGGACAGCCCTCGTTCTTTGGCCCTGGCGCTAACCTTGCTCGGATCGGCACCGGAAATATTTCCCTCTTCCTCCGTATGCTCCACGTCCTCGCGGCGTGCCAGCCCCTTCTTCAGTGCCCAGTTGGCCCCCTCCACCAAAAGATTCTCCAGTTCCCTCTCGGAGACGCGAACGCGGCCATCGCCGCCCAGCCCGCTGGGGCAGGATTGATAAAGGGCGTCCATCAGATCTTCCCGGAAAGGTTCGATTTGCTCCCGGTCCAACTGGGAGAAAAGGAGGCGCACGCCGCAGTTGATGTCGTATCCCACGCCGCCGGGGGAGATGACCCCCGAGTGGGGATCGATACCCGCGACGCCCCCAATGGGAAAGCCATAGCCCTGGTGAAAATCCGGCATGGCCATGGCGTACTTGACGACGCCGGGCAGCGTGGCGGTATTGATCAACTGCTCCACGCTGCGGTCGCCGAATGCGGCGTCAAAGAGTTCTGTGTCGGCGAACAGACGCGCCGGAACGCGCATGTCATCGCGATAGTCCTGTGGTATCTCCCAAATATACTCATCTACGCGCTGAAAGTCTTCTCTGCTGGCCATTCTGGGTCCTCCTTTAGCGTTGCTAAAGAGCGACTCTGTGGGTGCTCATCCGGTCATCGCTGCGTATGTGCTCCATTCACACGTCGAACACGACCGTGGTCTCATATCCGTTCTCCGTCTGCACGACCTCAAGTTCGCTGAAGGTCACCGCCTTTATCCCTCTGTGATAAGCCTTCACCGGCCCCCCGCGCGCGATAGCCTGGAGCTCCTTTTCGGTCACCTTTTGCATCTCAAAGTCTACATAGACGTGATGCTTGCGTTCGCCGCGATAGAGCAATTCGCTCAGCCAATCGACGAGGAGTATTTCCGTGTCCTTGGCCTCTAGACCTATCTCCTGCTCGTCTGTCAGCACCACATCCTCAATGTCGGTGAGTTGAGACGCCATGCCATAGGCAGCATTGGCAAAGAGCTCGGAGAGGTCCCTTCCCCACACGTGGAGAGCGATGTCGGCCGTGTGCTCGACTTCCTCGAATCGTTTTTCCATGGCGACTCCATTTTAGCATGCGCATTGTAATGGGTCAAATGAATAACCTTTGGCCCTGTCCGGCTATCGATGGATTCGAATCTCGCTTCTGTTTCATCTCCTTGCCACGGTTAGATTTTAGATGGTAGAACGCGTCCTTGGGCATAAAGGAGTTGGCGTTTGACAGATTTCCTGATGTGTGCTATACTTTTAACAATATACGAAGGGCAAAGGAAATATGTCCACTATAAGCCTCCTCACAATTGGCGTTGTTTTGCTCGTTCTAGTTGAGCTCCTCGTTATTATTGAGGAGCTAGCGCCGGTTGGGAGGGGGGCACGGTAGCATTACGGAATCCCAGTTTACACTCAAACCCCTCACCCCAAGCGGTGAGGGGTTTTTGTTTGCCCTTTCGTATCATGGTGGAATGCTCAAAGGGGAGCGTTTCTCGACAGCAAGGGGGCCGTGGTCAATGAGATGACATTCGCTCTCATGGACTATGGCTTCTGCTGTTAGTAGAGGGGTATCGTGTCCGATGATGAGAGGAGAGTTGCTGTGAAGAGTGATATTGCGAAACGGGGATTGGAACGGGCACCACATCGCTCCCTTTTGCGTGCATTGGGGTGTACTGATGAGGATATAGAGAGGCCCTTTGTGGGGGTTATCAATTCTTTTACCGAGGTTATTCCCGGGCATCTTCATCTGCGTCGCGTCGCCGAGGCGGTAAAGGCCGGCATCTATCGCGCAGGGGGCACACCGTTTGAGGCCAACACCATTGGCATCTGCGATGGCATCGCCATGGGCCATTTGGGGATGAAGTACTCGCTCCCCTCGCGTGAACTCATTGCCGATTCGGTGGAGAGCGTTGCCCAAGGCCACGCCTTTGACGCCCTGGTGCTTGTTCCCTCTTGTGACAAGATCATCCCTGGCATGGTGATGGCCGCTGCACGGCTCGATCTTCCGGCCGTTGTCGTAACCGGCGGGCCCATGTTGGCCGGTCACCTGGGTGAGCAAGCCCTCGATCTGAACAGCGCCTTTTTGGCCGTGGGGGCGGCGAGAAAGGGCGAGATGAGCGAGAAGGAAGTGGAGCGTATTGAGAGGGCCTGCTGCCCCGGATGTGGTTCGTGTTCTGGCATGTTCACGGCCAACACGATGGGCTGCATGTGTGAGGCGCTGGGCATCGCCCTGCCGGGCAACGGCGCGACGCCGGCCGTGGCTTCGGAGCGCTACGCGCTGGCCCAGTTGGCAGGGATGAAGGTGATGGAACTGCTGCGCGAGGATGTCAGGCCCAGCGATATCCTCACCCGTAAGGCCTTCCACAACGCTTTCACCACCGATATGGCCCTGGGCGGATCGACGAACTCGGTGCTACACCTCCTGGCCATCGCCCACGAGGCAGGCGTCGATTTTGATCTCCACACGCTTAACGATTTCAGCAGCAACACCCCCCATCTCTGCAAACTCGCGCCGGCCAGCGATCAACACATTGAGGATCTCTATTACTCTGGTGGCATTGGTGCCGTCCTACACGAGCTTGACGGACTGGGACTGCTAGAGGGGGATGCCCTTACGGTGACGGGAGAGCCGATGATAGAGAATCTGCGGCCGGGCTCGCGTTGGGCACCTAACTATGAACTTGTGAATCGCGACGTAGTCCGGTCTGGGGACGATCCCTACTCGCCTACGGGTGGGCTTACGATTCTCTTTGGCAACCTGGCGCCAGAGGGCGCCGTGGTCAAGAGCGCAGCCGTGGCGCCACGTATGATGGAGCATAGGGGGCCGGCCCGCGTCTTCGATTCGGAAGAGGAGGCCACGGCGGCCATCACGAACCATGAATTTGAGGAGGGCGACGTGCTTTTTATCCGCTACGAGGGACCCAAAGGCGGCCCGGGGATGCGTGAGATGCTAACTCCCACGTCCCTGCTGTCTGGCATGGGATTGGATGACCGCGTGGCCCTCATCACCGACGGGCGCTTTTCCGGCGCCACCCGGGGGGCGGCCATCGGTCACGTCTCGCCCGAGGCGGCGGCGCGGGGCCCCGTGGCGGCCGTTCAGGACGGCGACATGATCTCCATCGACATCCCAGCACACACCTTGACCCTTGAGGTGCCGGAGGAGGAGATCACGCGGCGTCTTGAGGCCCTGCCTCCCTATGAGCCTGACATAAAGAAGGGTTACTTGCGGCGCTATGCACAGATGGTCACCTCGGCGAGCACAGGGGCCGTGTTTGCAGAATAGCGCTGCTGGTGGGATAGCAGAAGTTGAACGGTCGTTGAGGAGCTCGCCAATCCGCCGTTGTAGCCGTGGAGGAAATCGAGTATGAAACTGAACGGATCGCAGGCTCTCTGGGAATGTTTGTCGCGTGAAGGGGTGAAGGTTGTCTTTGGCATCACGGGCGGTGCTATCATGTCTGTATATCATGAATTACCAAACTACCCCATCCGCCACGTGACCATGCGTCATGAACAGGCAGCCGCTCACGCTGCTGACGGTTACGCACGAGCGACGGGCAAGGTTGGCGTTTGCATGGCCACCTCCGGGCCTGGGGCTACAAATCTGGTGACGGGCATTGCCACGGCATACATGGACTCTTCGCCCATTGTGGCCATCACGGGTCAGGTGCCCTCCTCGGCTTTGGGGACCGATGCCTTTCAGGAGGCCGACATTACCGGTATCACCATGCCCATCACCAAGCACAACTACCTTCTGACGGACGTGAAGGATCTGCCTCGGGTAGTCAAGGAGGCCTTTTACATCGCCCGCACGGGTCGCCCTGGCCCTGTGCTCATTGACATCGCCAAGAATGTACAGATGGCAGATACGGAGTTCGAGTATCCGGACAGTATCAGCCTGCCCGGGTACGAACCCCATTTACAGGGCAACATGCGTCAGGTACGTCAGGCCGCCGAGATGATCAACAAGGCCCAGCGGCCCCTTTTGCTCGCTGGGCGTGGGGTTATTGTCGCAGGAGCTGAAAAGGAACTGCGCGCCCTGGCCGAGAAGGCCCAAATCCCCGTCGTCACCACGCTCCTGGGGAAGAGCAGCATACCAGAGACCCACGAACTCTGCCTTGGTATGGGGGGCATGCACGGCGAGGCGTACGTGAATCATGCGCTGCAAGAGACCGATGTGATCATCGGCGTCGGGGCGCGCTTCGATGATCGGCTGACCAGCAGCGCGGGGACGTTTGCGCCCAAGGCCAAGATCATTCACATCGACATCTCGCCGGCGGAGATCGGTAAACGAATTCCCGTTGATTTGCCCATCGTCGGAGATGCGAAGAATGTGTTGCGCGATCTCTTGCCCCTCGTCAGGCCCGCTTCCCACGAGGAGTGGCTCGTCTGGATAGAGGAGAGGCGAGCGGATACGCTTTCAAGGGATGTACTGCTTAGGGAGTCGGACAAATTATTGCCTCAGTACGTGATTCGCAATGTATGGGAACTCACAGAGGGACAGGCCATCATGGTCAGCGATGTGGGCCAGAATCAGATGTGGGAGGCCCAGTACTATTTCCATCAACGCTTTGGCGGCCTTATCACATCCGGTGGACTGGGAACCATGGGCTTTGGCCTGCCTGCCGCCGTCGGCGTGGCCGTTGGCCGGCCAGAGTGCCCTGTGTGGGTGGTGGCAGGTGATGGAGGCTTTCAGATGACCTGCCAGGAGCTGACGACTGTGGTGCAGGAGAGGCTGCCCCTCAAGATCGTGATCCTGAACAACGGTTACCTGGGGATGGTTCGTCAGTGGCAGGAACTCTTTTTTGAAAAGAACTATTCGGCGACCCGTATCGTGGGGCCCGATTTTGCCCGCCTGGCTGAGGCCTATGGCGTTCCGGGACGGACCGTGAAAGGGAAAGCCGAGGTTACCGAGGCCTTGCAGGAGGCACAGGCCACAAAGGGCCCCATACTCATCGACTTTCATATCGAGCAGGAGCATAACGTCTTTCCCATCGTGCCTGCTGGTGACCCCATTGACCGCATGCTCCGACGTCCTACAGAGGACTAGGCGGCGCTAAGAAAGGATCCATCGGAGGGATAACAATCATGAGCGCAATTCCGCTGAACGAGGACTATTCGCGACGCACGCTGGTTGCCTTGATGGCCGACAGACCCGGAGTGCTCAGTCGCGTATCGAACCTATTTCGACGGCGCAACTATAATATCGAGAGTTTGACCGTGGGACACAGCGAAACACCCGATATCTCGCGCATGACCATTGTGGTACACGCAAATGATGCCGTTCTGGAGCAGGTGATAAAACAGCTTTACACCCTGGTGGATGTGACCAAAGTGAGCGAGATAGACGATCACGAGGCCGTGATCCGTGAGCTGGCCTTGATCAAGGTACATGCTCCCTCGGGCAAACGCGCGGAGATCAAACAGCTTGTGGACATCTTTCGGGCTCAGATCATCGATGTCTCCCACGATTCTATGACCGTGGAGATCACGGGCACCGAGGACAAGGTCGACTCGCTTATCGAGATGTTGAGGCCTTTTGGTCTGAAGGAGCTCACACGCACGGGCCGGGTAGCTATGGCCCGTGGTGCACAGCGTACCAACGGCGAAAGCTAGAGACAACACACGGCTTAGTCTCGTTTGCATCGGGTATGCTCTCATAGGGAGAGCGCCCTGCACGTTAGCATAATTCTACGGAGGAAAGTAATGGCTACCATCTACTATGACGAGGATGCAGATCTTGCCCTGCTGGAGGGGAAAAAGATCGCCATCATTGGCTACGGCAGTCAGGGGCACGCACACGCCCTCAATCTGAGGGATAGCGGCTGTGACGTGCGCGTGGGCCTGTACGAGGGCAGTAGTTCATGGGCCCGAGCTGAGGAGGCGGGGCTGGACGTCAAGTTGTCGGCTGACGCCGCAGCGGAGGCAGATATCATCATGATGTTGGCTCCCGATAACGTACAGCCGGCCATCTATAAGGAATCCATAGCCCCCAATTTGAACGAGGGGGACATGCTCATGTTCGCCCACGGGTTCTCCATCCACTATGGCCAGATCATGCCGCCAAAGGACGTGGACGTGACCATGATTGCGCCCAAAGCACCAGGGCACAGGGTGCGGGAGATCTTTCCTGAAGGGCAGGGCGTCCCCGGTCTGCTGGCCGTCTATCAGGATGCCACGGGCGAGGCAGCGTCCCTGGCCTTGGCCTATGCCAAGGGGCTCGGTTGCACCCGTGCCGGCGTCATCGAGACGACCTTTGCAGAGGAGACGGAGACCGACCTTTTTGGCGAGCAGGCGGTGCTCTGTGGTGGCATTACCGCGCTGATGAAGGCTGGATTTGATACCCTGGTGGAAGCAGGGTATCAGCCCGAGATCGCCTATTTTGAGTGTGTGAACGAGATGAAGCTCATTGTCGATCTCATCTATCAGGGGGGCCTGTCCTATATGCGCTACTCGGTGAGTGACACGGCGGAGCACGGCGACTACACCGCCGGCCCCAAGATCGTCACCGAGGAGACCAGAAAGGTGATGCGTCAGTTGCTGAAGGATGTCCAGGATGGTACGTACGCACGCAGTTGGATTTTGGAGAACCAGGCTGGTCGCCCCAGTTTCAACCTGATGCGCGAGCGAGAACAGAACACCCTGATCGAAGAGGTGGGGCGCAAGCTGCGCGACATGATGCCTTGGCTGGACGCGAAATAGACGCTAGGAAGCAGCGTGTCGGTGCGCATTCGTACTGGCACGCCGATGGAAGGTGGACGAGGGCATGGCTAAACGAATCTCTGTTTTGGATACGACGCTTCGTGACGGGGCGCAGCGGGAGGGGATCTCTTTTTCCGTCAAGGACAAGCTGTGCATAGCACAGGAACTGGATCGTCTTGGCGTGGCCTATGTGGAGGGCGGATATCCGGGCTCTAATCCCAAAGAGGTCGAGTTCTTTGCTCGTGCGCAGGACCTGGACCTCCAGCACGCCAAGATTGCCGCTTTTGGCAACACCCGGCACGCTGGGGTGCCCGTCGAGGAGGATGCTAATATACAGGCGCTCCTGGAAGCGGGCACGTCCGCGGTCGTCATCGTGGGCAAATCCTGCACGATGCAGGTCGAGGAGGTCTTGCGTACCTCGCTAGCCGAGAATCTGGAGATGATACGCGACACGGTGGCCTATTTGAAAGAACGGGGACTGGAAGTTTTGTTCGACGCGGAGCACTTTTTTGATGGCTATATGCTCGATGCGGACTATGCCCTTGAGACCCTGCGTGCTGCCCACGAGGCCGGAGCCGATTGTCTCGTCCTTTGCGATACCAAGGGGGGCACGCTGCCCTCTGACGTGTCGGATATTGTGTCCACAGTGCGAAAGGCGCTCCCCGAAGCAAGACTGGGTATCCATGCTCACAACGATGCGGGGGTAGCCGTGGCCAACACGTTGATGGCCGTGGAGGCTGGTGCGACGCACGTGCAGGGCACAATCAACGGCTACGGCGAGCGCTGCGGCAACGCCGATCTCTGCACCGTCATTCCCGACCTGCAGCTTAAGATGGGCTATCAGACTCTGGCCAATGGGGATCTCACCACGCTTTCTCGTGTCTCCCACTATGTAAGCGAGGTCGCCAATCTACGCCCGGACGAGTATGCCCCTTATGTAGGGGATAGCGCCTTTGCCCACAAAGGAGGGCTCCATGCCAGCGCCTTACTCAAGAATGTGGATAGCTACCAACATATAGATCCCGCGTTGGTGGGTAACGAGATGCGTGTGCTGGTGTCCGAACTCTCTGGCCGGGGCAACATCGCTTACAAGCTGTCGGAGCTGGGCCTGCCGGTGCAACTTGATGGGGGGGAGACGCAACGTTTGGTAGAGCGCGTCAAATTGCTAGAGAGCCAGGGCTTCCAGTTTGAGGGGGCAGAGGGGTCCTTCGAGTTGCTCATTCGGCGCACACAGCCCGGCTATCAGCGGCCTTTTAGCGTTCTTGACTTTCTGGTACTGGTAGAAAAGAGGGAGGGAAAGGACATCCTTGCCGAGGCCACGGTAAAGGCCGAGGTGGGAGGCGATATAATCCACACGGCCGCAGAGGGTGAAGGCCCTGTCAACGCATTGGATGCTGCGCTCCGCAAGGCGCTGCTGCCCTTCTATCCTCAGCTCGAATCTGTGCAACTGACAGACTATAAGGTGCGCATCATCGATCCACAGGCGGCCACCGCGGCGTCCACCCGCGTGCTCATCGACGCCAGCGATGGGGAGAATGCCTGGACGACGGTGGGATGCTCCGTCAACATCATCGAGGCGAGTTTTCAAGCCCTTATCGATAGCCTGGAGCTACCGCTACTTAGGCGGGCCTCCTCCTAGGAGGGTCCCATGCGCCGTCGGGCGGCGGAGGACGGGATTGGGAGGCCCGCGTGATGGGTAGGGCAAGGCGCCCGTGGCTTGCGAAAATCGATGATAAGAGTTCAGGAGGAAAAAGATGGATAGGGTAATCATTTTCGACACGACGCTGCGCGATGGCGAGCAGTCTCCAGGCGCGACGCTTAACGCCGATGAAAAGTTAGAGATCGCCAAGCAGTTGGCCCGCTTGGGAGTGGACGTCATTGAGGCAGGGTTCCCCGCTTCTTCCCCGGGCGACCTCGAGGCTGTGAAGCGCATCGCACAGGAAGTAAAAGGGCCGACGATCTGCGGATTGGCCCGTTGTATCAAGGGCGATATCGATGCCGCGTGGGAAGCTGTACAGGATGCTGAGAAAAAACGAATACACACCTTTATCTCCACGTCGGATATCCATATGAAGCACCAGTTGCACATGACGCGGGAAGAGGTGGTCGAGAGGACGCGAGAGATGGTCTCTCACGCCAGGTCGTATTGTGACGATGTCGAGTTCTCTCCTATGGATGCGGGGCGATCCGACCCCGAGTTTATCTACAAGGTGCTGAAGGTGGCCATCGCGGCCGGCGCGACGACGGTAAACATTCCGGATACGGTGGGGTATACCATGCCCGACGAATTTGGTGCTTTGATCCGTGGCATCCGACAGAATACGCCAGGCATAGAGGATGTGATCATTTCTGTCCATTGCCACAACGATCTGGGGCTGGCGGTGGCGAATAGCCTGGCCGGCATCGACGCAGGGGCTCGCCAGGTAGAGTGCACGATAAACGGCCTGGGCGAACGGGCCGGCAATGCGGCCCTGGAGGAGATCGTCATGGCGCTTTACACGCGGCAGAATTATTTTAACCTTTCAACAGGAATCAATACGCAGGAGATCTATCCTACGAGTCGCATGGTTTCCGAGTATACAGGGCTGGACGTGCAGGCCAACAAGGCCATCGTGGGGGGCAACGCCTTTGCCCACGAGTCGGGCATCCACCAGGACGGCGTCTTGAAAAACAGTTTGACGTATGAGATAATGGACGCCAAGACGATAGGGCTCTCCAGGAGCCGGTTGGTGCTGGGCAAGCTCTCGGGTCGGCATGCCTTTTCTGACAGGCTTGAGAAAATGGGGTATCATCTGGATGATGGGCAGCTCAACCGCGCCTTTGTGCGCTTCAAGTCCTTGGCGGATAAGAAAAAGATCATCACAGAGCGCGATCTGGAGGCCATTATCTCGGATGAGGTGTTTCAGCCCACAGAGGTATATAGGCTGAAGCATATACAGGTTACCTGTGGCGATCACGCCATTCCGACGGCCACCGTGTCCCTTGAGACGCCCGATGGGAGCACGGTTACCGATTCCTCTCATGGGACGGGGCCCGTGGACGCCGTGTACAAGGCCATAAATCGCATCGTTCAGGTCTCCAATGAGTTAATCGAGTTCTCGGTCAAGGCGGTCACTGAGGGTATTGACGCGGTAGGAGAAGTCACGATCCGCATTGAGGCCACTATAGATGATGACGCGGTTTTGCCCACCAATCCACAAACGGGCAAAAAAACGCACGTTTTCAGCGGCCATGGCGCGAGCACGGACATCATCGTGGCCAGCGGGCGGGCATATCTGAGCGCGTTGAACAAGTTGGTATCCATAGTTGGTGAACCCTGAAAACGGTTTGGGGATTCTTAATAGGAGTTGACAAGGCCGACGTGTGTTCTGTCGGCTTTGTATAATCTCTATTGGACGTGAGTCTGTTGGTAAAGGGGAACGTGTATCGTGGAAAAGCGTAGACCTTTGACGATGGCGCAAAAGATCTTGGCGGCCCACGTGAGCGAGGAGGTGCATGTCGGTGACTTTGCGGATGTAGAGGTGGACATGGTGTTGGCCAACGATATCACCGCCCCCTTGGCTATCAAAGAGTTTGAACGTTTGGGCGTGGATGATGTCTTTGACAGGGAGCGCATCACGCTGGTTCCCGATCACTTTGCGCCCAACAAGGACATCAAGTCAGCCGAGCAGTGCAAGCTCATGCGCGAGTTCGCCCACGCCCACGGCATAGTACACTATTTCGAGGTGGGGAAGATGGGCATCGAGCATGCCCTCCTGCCAGAGCAGGGGCTCGTTCTGCCGGGCGACGTGGTCGTGGGCGCCGACTCCCATACGTGCACCTATGGCGCCCTGGGCGCCTTTGCCACTGGCATGGGCTCCACCGATATCGCTGTGGCCATGGCCACCGGCAGTATCTGGATGCGCGTGCCCGAAACGAAAAGGATAATCTACGAGGGCGAACTCCAGCCTTGGGTGAGCGGGAAAGATTTAATCCTCTATACTATCGGACGCATCGGTGTGGATGGTGCGCTCTATCAAGCCTTGGAATTCACAGGCCCTACCATCGACGCGCTGCCCATGTCCGGCCGCTTTACCATGGCCAATATGGCCGTAGAGGCCGGCGCCATGGCGGGCTTGTTCCCCGTTGACGAAGAGACAGAGGCCTATGTTTCACAGCGGGCGGAGCGTGCCTATGAAGTTTACAGTTCCGATGCGGGAGCCGACTATGCTCAAGTTATCGAGATCGACGCCAGCGCCATCGAACCACAGGTGGCCTTTCCACACCTGCCCAGCAACGCAAAGCCTTTGAGCCGTGTGGAGCCCATAGAGATCGATCAGGTGGTCATTGGCTCCTGCACTAATGGCCGCTGGGACGATCTGGTACAAGCGGCAGAGATCCTGCGAGGACGCCAGGTGAACGACAATCTGCGGTGCATTATCATTCCCGGTACGCAGGCGATCTATTTGCGCGCCGTCCGAGAGGGGTTAGCGGAGGTCTTTGTTCAAGCGGGCGCCGTGTTCAGTACCCCCACGTGTGGCCCTTGCTTGGGCGGTCATATGGGCGTTCTAGCCGCTGGGGAACGCTGTGTCTCCACGACCAACCGCAACTTCGTGGGGCGCATGGGCCACGTAGAAAGCGAGATCTATTTGGCGAGCCCGGCCGTGGCGGCAGCAAGTGCCGTCTTGGGCCATATCGGAGGCCCCGAGGAAGTGCTCCTGGCTGGCCAGGTTCCCATTTGATTCTCTGCTGTCCATATTCGGAGGCCAAAAGTTTCCATGCCTGAATTCACGTCGTGGTTCGAGTGCATTCGAGGATGTGAAGGGCGCCATTCCATTTTCGATGTCATCTATCAGTGCCCTCACTGTGGAGGCTTGCTTCAGGTTGCCCACGACGTGGACGCGCTAGCGCAACGGTCGGCTTCGGAATGGAAGGCGCTGTTCGATTCGCGCATCCGCACCAACGAATGGCCCTACGGTAGCGGCGTGTGGGGTAAAAAGGAATGGATCTGTCCCCAGGTCGAGGACGAGAACGTGGTCTCCATGTTTGAGGGGCACACGAACCTCTTTTGGGCACAGCGTCTGGGCCAGCAGATCGGACTGGAGGACCTGTGGGTCAAGATGTGTGGCAATAGCCACACGGGCTCCTTCAAAGATTTGGGGATGACCGTCCTTGTCAGCGTGGTCAAGCAGATGATAGCAGATGGATCGCCCGTCAGGGCTGTGGCCTGCGCGTCCACGGGCGACACGTCGGCGGCTCTGGCGGCCTATTGTGCGGCAGCGGGTATTCCCTCCATCGTTTTTCTTCCTCGTAACAGGGTCTCGGCAGCCCAATTGATACAGCCTATTTCCAACGGGGCCATGGTGCTGGCCCTGAATACCGATTTTGATGGCTGCATGGCCATCGTAAAAGAGATCACCAGGGATAACACTATTTACCTTGCCAACTCGATGAACTCTTTGCGCATTGAGGGGCAGAAGAGCATAGGTATCGAGATCGTTCAGCAGTTCGATTGGGAAGTCCCCGACTGGATCGTCATTCCCGTGGGAAACCTCGGAAATATCTCCGCGCTGGGAAAGGGGCTGCTGCTCATGAAGCGCTTGGGGCTTATAGACAGGCTCCCCAGTCTGGTGGCGGCCCAGTCTCAGCGCGCTAACCCCTTTTACCTGAGCTATCTCAACGATTTCAAGGGTCTGGTCACGCTAAAGGCCGGAAAGACCCTGGCTAGCGCTATCCAGATCGGCAACCCCGTGAGTTATGAGAAGGCTGTGCAAGTGATGCGGCAGTTCGATGGCCTTGTGGAGCAGGCCACGGAGGACGAATTGGCCGATGCTGCAGCCCGCGCTGACCTGACGGGCATGTACGCCGACCCGCACACGGGAGTGGCTCTGGCAGTCCTGTTCAAACTGCTGGAGCGAGGGGTTATCCATCCAGACGAGCGGGTGGTGGTGATCTCCACGGCGCACGGGCTCAAGTTCACGGATTTCAAAATGGGCTACCATGAGGGTACCCTGGAGGGTGTGGAGTCGAAGAGGCGCAATATGCCCATAGAGCTCCCGCCAGATGTTGACATAGTACGAGAGACCATCTACAGAGAGTTGGATGCGTGGGGCGACTGACATTGCGTATTGCCCTTGATCCCTAGCATGTAAGGAGGATCTGTGAGCACGATTCGCGGGCGCGTCTGGAAATACGGAGACAATGTGGACACGGACGCCATCATACCGGCACGCTATCTCAACGTGTCGGCTGAGGATGAACTGGCCGCGCATTGTATGGAGGATATGGATGTCGAGTTTGCCCAGGAGGTGGAGGCTGGTGACATTATCGTCGCGGGCAAGAACTTTGGCTGTGGCTCCTCCCGCGAGCACGCGCCCGTGGCCATCAAGGCCTGTGGGGTTAGCTGTGTCGTCGCCAAGACTTTTGCCCGAATCTTTTTTCGCAACGCTATCAACATCGGTCTGCCCATCCTAGAGTGCCCCGACGCCGTGGAGGGGGCGGCGCCCGATCAGATATTGGAGATCGACTTGGCCAGCGGCGTTATACGTAATGTGAGCACAGGAGAGGAGTATCGGGCGACTCCCTATCCCGCATTCATGCTGGAGATTATTGACGCCGGCGGGCTTGTCCCCTATACTCGTGAAAAGCTAAATCAGAAGGACAAGGCATGACGGATGCATTGCATGTAGCTTTTCAAGGAGAGAGGGGCGCTTACAGCGAGCAGGCGGCGAGAACCCTTTTGGGGAATGATATAGAGCCGCACCCTTGCGAGACCTTTGATGAGGTGTTTGCCAAGGTTGAGGACGGTGTGTGTGAGCGGGGCGTCGTGCCTGTGGAGAACTCGTTGGCCGGGAGCATCCATCGCGTCTACGATTTGCTCTTGCAGCACGACCTTTACATTGTGGCGGAGCATAATCAACGCATCTCCCATTGTTTGATCGCCCACCCCGGTGTGACATTAGAGGAGATCGAAAGCGTATATTCTCATCCCCAAGCTTTAGCGCAATGTGAGTACAGCCTGCGCGCGCTGGATGTGTCTCAAATAGTCGCTTTTGAGGACACGGCGGGCAGTGTCAAGATGATAAAGGAGCGGGGGCTGCGCAACGCTGCCGCCATCGCCAGTGCGGAGGCCGCCGCATTGTACGATATGGCCATCCTGCTCCACGAGTTTGAGGACGAAAAGACCAACTATACGCGCTTTTTGGCCCTTGCACAGGCGCCCATAGAGCCCCAAGGGGAGGCCAAGACCTCTCTGGCTTTTGCCGGGCGAAACGAGCCAGGGCTGCTGTTTCGCTGTTTGAGCGCTTTTGCCCTGCGCAACATCGATCTCTGCAAGATCGAGTCTCGTCCTCTGCGAGGCGTGCCTTGGGAATATATCTTTTATCTCGATTTTGCGGGCAGCATGAGCGAGGAAAAGAGTCGCCGCGCCCTCGACCAGCTTAAGGAGGTGGCCAATTTTGTGCGCGTCCTCGGCTCGTATTCGCGGGCACCCATGGCCTGGGTTACAGACTAGATGAGGGAATAGGGATGGATTATACGATTGCCTTACTGGGTGGCGACGGCATCGGCCCCGAGGTGACAGCGGAGGCTCGAAAAGTCCTGGAGGCTGTTGGGGATGCTTATGGCCATACCTTTACTTTCAAAGAGGCCGTCATCGGGGGGGCAGCCATCGATGCGGTGGGGGACCCCCTACCGGAGGAGACCCTCAGTGTATGTAGGGCGTCGGACGCCGTGCTCTTTGGCGCCGTGGGCGGTCCAAAGTGGGATGACTCAACGGCGGACGTGCGCCCCGAGCAGGGGCTCCTGGGCTTGAGAAAGGAACTGGGGCTGTTTGCCAACCTGCGTCCCGTCAAGCTGTCTTCCGCCCTGGTCGAGGCGTCCACCATAAAGGCCGACGTTCTGCAGGGAACCGACCTCCTCGTGGTTAGGGAGTTGACGGGGGGCATCTATTTCGGCGAACGGGGGCGTAGGAATGGAGGCGCCATAGCCTACGATACCATGATCTACTCCCAACACGAGATCGAGCGCGTGGTACGCGTAGCCTTTGAACTGGCGCGCAAGCGCCGCAAGCGCGTGACCTCGGTGGACAAGGCCAACGTCCTGGAGGTGTCACGGCTCTGGCGGGAGACGGCGACGCGGGTCGCCGATGAGTATCCTGATGTCATCTTTGAGAGCCTCCTTGTCGATGCCTGCGCCATGCATCTCATTCGGCGTCCGGCAAGCTTTGACGTGCTGGTGACCGGCAACATGTTCGGCGATATCCTCACTGACGAGGCCTCCATGCTGGCCGGTTCCCTGGGCATGCTGCCTTCCGCTTCCCTGGCCCAGGGTGATTTTGGCCTGTACGAGCCCATCCATGGCACCGCGCCCGACATTGCGGGTAAGGGCATCGCCAATCCTATCGGGGCCATCTACAGCGCGGCCATGCTTCTGCGGTATTCTTTTGGTCTCGACGAGGAGGCAGAGGCCATCGAAGGAGCGGTGGACAGGGTGTTGGCTGAAGGATACCGCACCGCCGACATCGCCAAGGAGAAAGCAGGAATCATAGGAACCCGGGCCATGGGGGACCTGATCGCCGATTCAGTGAAGGCCTAGATTCAGTGGATATAAGAAGGAGTGTACCATGCCCATGAACGAGTCCGATTTTATTTGGTTTGACGGCGAGTTTGTGCCTTGGGATGAGGCCAAGGTGCACGTGCTCTCGCACGCCTTGCACTATGGGTCTAGCGTTTTTGAGGGCATCCGCTGTTACGACACGCCGAATGGCCCGGGCATCTTTCGGTTGTCTAGCCATCTCAAGCGTATGTACAACTCGTGCAAGATCTATCGCATGGAAGTGCCTTATTCCTCCGAGCAAGTCTCTCAAGCTATCGTGGACACCGTGGTCGAGAATGGTTTACGCTCTTGCTACATACGCCCCCTGGTCTTCCGCGGATATGATCAACTCGGGGTCGAGCCCCGCAACTGCCCGGTACACCTCATCATCGCGGCCTGGGAGTGGGGGGCATATCTGGGCGAGGAGGCGCTGGAGAAAGGGGTGGACGTAGGCGTCTCTTCCTGGCGGCGCATGGCCCCCGACACCTTTCCCGCCTCGGCCAAGGCGGGGGGGCACTATACCAATTCACAGCTCATACGCATGGAAGCGGCAGAGAACTCATATGCGGAGGGCATCGCGCTGGACGTCTACGGTTATGTGAGCGAAGGCAGTGGCGAGAACCTCTTCCTCGTGCAGGAGGGTATTCTATATACGCCGCCCCTATCGGCCTCCATCCTGGGCGGGATCACTCGCGATTGTGTGATCACCCTGGCGCGAGAATTGGGTTACGAGGTGAAGGAACAGCTTATCTCGCGGGAGATGCTCTACGTGGCCGATGAGCTCTTTTTCGCTGGCACGGCCGCTGAGATCACTCCCATTCGCTCCGTGGATCATATCATCATCGGCCCTGGACGCAGAGGTCCCATCACGGCAAAGCTGCAGTCAGAGTTCTTCAAAATCGTCTCGGGCAAGGTTTCCGACCGTCATCGCTGGCTGACAATCGTGGAAATGGAATAGCCCAATCGCTATTAGAGCAGAGAGGTCGCGACGCCAATGTGGAAGACGTTGGCGTCGTTTCCTATCGCTTTATCTCACTGTGCATATTCTTTGGCACAGACAAGGCCACGGGGTAGAATAAGGGACAGACATTCGGGATGCTATGCGCGGGAGTGGCTGCAGATGACCCTTGGCGACGAGATACGGCGTGCTGTACGTATTGCCCTGCAGGAGGACATTGGGGGCGGCGACGTGACGAGCACCGCCATCATCTCGCCCTCCGAGCACCTGGCTGGCGAGTTCCTAGTCAAGGCGGCGGGTATTATCGCCGGTTTGGAGGTGGTGGGAGAAGTGTTCACCCAGGTTGACGAGGGCATCGTCTATACGCCCCTCGTGGAGGAGGGAAGCGCCGTCGCCCCCGGAGACGTGGTGGCCCGTGTGGAGGGCGATGGGCCGGGCATCACTATCGGCGAGCGAACAGCCCTCAACTTTTTGCAGCGCATGTCAGGGATCGCCTCTGCCACTCGGCGCTATGTGGATGCGGTGAGGGGAACCAAAGCCCGCATACTTGATACCCGCAAGACGGCGCCCGGGCTGCGGGCCTTGGATAAGCTGGCCGTGCGCCTAGGCGGGGGCACCAATCATCGGCAGGGGCTGTATGATATGGTACTTATCAAGGACAATCACATCCTGGCGGCGGGGTCCATCGCCAAGGCTGTGGAGCGCGTTCGCGAGTCGGGGGGTGGCCGTCTGCCCATCGAGGTGGAGGTGGAATCCCTAGATCAACTGGAAGAGGCTCTGGCCTTACAGGTTGACCGCGTCATGCTGGATAACATGGACGGGCAAACGATGCGGAAGGCGGTAGAGATTGCGGCGGGCCGCATAGAATTGGAGGCTTCTGGAGGTATCACGTTGGAGAACGTGGCCCAGGTTGCGGCCACGGGAGTGGATTATATCTCTGTAGGGGCTCTGACACACTCTGTGGAGGCCCTGGACGTCAGCTTGGATATCACGCTCGTTCGTTAGCGGTTAGGAATGAGGGGAGAGAGGATGGGTTCGGAGCGATATCAAGATTTGTCCGATGAAGAGGTGGTGGTGGCCATCGAGGAGGTCAGAGGGCGTCTGGGCGATAAGGTGACCATCCTTGGTCATCACTACCAACGCGACGAGGTGATCGAATTCGCCGACTATCGCGGTGACTCTCTGGCCCTCTCGCGGCGTGCGGCGCAAGCGGAAAAGGCGCGCTACATTGTATTCTGCGGCGTCTATTTCATGGCCGAGACGGCGGCTATACTGTGTAAGCCGGAGCAGCAGGTGGTGCAGCCGGTTATGGAGGCCCTGTGCCCCATGGCGCGAATGGCCAGCGCGGCGCAGGCCGAGGTGGCATGGTCGGCCCTGACGAGCGTGTGGGGAGATGACGTGGTTCCCATCACCTATCAGAATTCGGTGGGAGAACTGAAGGCCTTTGTAGGAGAAAGGGGCGGATCAGTCTGCACATCCTCCAATGCGGAGCGGCTCTTTGCTTGGGGTTTCGAGCGCAAGAACCACATTTTGTTCATGCCCGACCAGCATCTGGGGACCAATAGCGCGCTGGCCATGGGCATCCCTGAAGAAGAGATCGGCGTGTGGAATCCCGCAGATCCTCCCGATCCGCAGACGTTGGCCTCCTGTCGCGTCGTCGTGTGGAAGGGACATTGCTATGTGCACACTGGCTTCACCGTTAAGGATGTTGAAAGCATACGGGACGACTATCCGGATGCCCTCATCGTCGTGCATCCCGAGTGCCGCCACGAGGTGGTAGCTGTGTCCGACGCCACGGGCTCTACGGCAGGCATCCTGGAGTATGTGGACAAGGCGCCGGCTGGGTCCACTATCGGCGTGGGGACTGAATGGCACTTTGTCAATCGTCTGCAGCACGAATATCGCAATAAGAACGTGATAGCCCTCCAACACAGAGAATGTAGAGATATGGCCATGACGCGTATGCGGGACCTACTCTACGCCTTGGAGAGCCTGGAGCGAGGAGAGCCCCATAACGTGCTCTCGGTGGATGAAGAGAATGCCAAGTGGGCCGGCGTGGCGCTGGAGAGAATGCTAGAGGCGAGCTAGGAGTTTAAGAGATCCTGACATGACCGAACTGCCAAAAGTGATAGAGTGTGATGTATTGGTCATCGGCGGTGGCATCGCGGGGGCGACAACGGCACTAGAACTGGCCGAGGATGAGGACTGCCGCATCACGCTGATCACCAAAGCCGATGATGCCCTCGAATCCAATACCTATCATGCCCAAGGAGGCATCATCTACAGAGGTAATGAGGACTCACCGGAGGAGCTGGCGCGTGACATCATCCGAGCGGGCGATGGCTTGAACAATCGGCGCGCCGTCGAGATTCTCTCCACGGAGGGGCCTCAGCTTGTCCGTGAGCTTCTTATCGAAAAGTATCACGTTCCCTTTGCTGTCAATGCTGAAAATGAGCTGGATCTCACAAGTGAGGCCGCCCACTCTACGAGCCGCATCTTGCACGCGAACGATGCAACCGGGAAAGCAGTGCAGGAAAAACTGACCGAGGCACTCTACGAACACCCCAACATCCAACTTCTGACGGATCACGTAGCCATTGATCTGCTCACACCGAGCCATCACTCAGAAAATCGTCTGGCTATCTATGAACCTCTGTCCTGCGTGGGCGCCTATGTTTTCGATAGTGAGGCATCTTGTGTACGTACCATACTAGCCAAGGCCACCGTTTTGGCCACTGGGGGAGTCGGCGAGATCTTTTTGCATACCACCAACCCCGATTGCGCTACGGGGGACGGCTTAGCCATGGCCTACCGTGCCGGGGCGCGCATCATCAACGCCGAGTATGTCCAGTTTCATCCTACGGCTTTTTACCATCGCGGTCAGGCTCGTTTCCTCGTGAGCGAATCCCTACGCGGAGAAGGCGCGCATCTGCTGGGCATTGACGGTAAACCTTTTATGCAGCGCTATGCTCCCGAATGGCGAGAGTTGGCCCCGCGCGACGTGGTGGCACGTAGCATTCACGAGGAGATGCTGCGTACCGGCGCGCCTCACGTCTACCTCGATATCGCCTCCGCTATGGCCCCCGAGAGGATAGCGGAGCGTTTCCCCACCATTTGCCAGAGATCGAGAGAGTACGGCGTGGATCCGGCCGTGGATCTTATTCCCGTCGTGCCAGCGGCTCACTATTCTTGTGGCGGCGTCTGGGTAGACGAGTGGGGGCGAACAAACTTGGAGCGCCTGTATGCTGTGGGCGAGGTTTCTTGCACTGGCGCTCATGGCGCCAATCGTTTGGGCAGCGCGTCCATGATGGAGGGGCTGGTGTGGGGCGTGCGCGCGGCCAAGGATATTCGACGCAATCTCTCCAGTTGGCAGAGGATCGATCCACGGGATATTCCCCCGTGGGAAGAAGAGGAGGTGGTGGACTGCGTGGATCCCGCTCTTATCGAGCACGATATGGTAGATATCAAGCATACCATGTGGTACTATGTGGGGCTGGTGAGAACGCGGCGGCGTCTGGAGCGCGCCCTGCGTGATCTGAACAACCTGCGTCAGGACATCGACGCTTTTTATCGCACGAGCCGCCTCAGCAAGGAGATCATCAGCCTACGTAACGCCACCCTGTCCGCCATTATCGTGGCCCGGGCCGCCTGGGAGAACCGCGAGAGCCACGGCTGTCACTATCGCGAGGATTAGTAGAGACGGCCTGGCGGGCCGTCTCTACTATCGGCCATGTCGATTATTGCTCCAGTCTAGTCGTCATCGTCGTCATCATCATCGGTATCATCGTCGCTGTCGTCTGAATCATCATCTCCGTCGTCATCATCATCACCGTCGCTATCGTCATCATCGCTATCATCATCTAGGTCGTCATCGTCGCTATCATCCCCATCGTCCCCATCATCATCGACGCCATCATCGGGATTGCCTATAGCCTCGTCGTCGTCCCTATTATCCTCGTTATCTTCCCCAGGGCCGTCTCTATGTTCGGTGTCCTCGCCATTGTCATCGTCGTTGGCGGGCCCCTCTTTATGCTGAGCGCCGTCGTCATCGTACTCATTATCATCATCGGGGCCGCGTCTGTGCTGAGCGCCGTCACCGCTATCCTCATCGCTATCGTCAAGATCGTCAAGATCATCATCAACGTTGCCGCCATCTTTATCATCGTCATCGAGATCGTCTCTATCATCGACGTCGCCCCTATTGCCATTGGGATCGCCCAGATCCTGCCCCTCGTCATCCGCATCCTCTAGATCCTCAAAGTCGTCCTCGTCTGCGGCATCGTCCGGCCGCCCCCCCCTTTCCCCGGCAGGCACTCCTTCCGGATACCAGCCCGGATTGTTGCCTAGGGCATTGATGAATTTCGCTTTCACGGGCGGGGGTGCATTTTTGCCAATTTCCTCCAGCGCCTGTTGGTTCTGGGTGAGGGCCTCGTTGAGTTGTTGAGCTAGCATTCTAGCCCGTTCGGGATTTATTTGTTCGAGCGCTTGAATCCTTTCAATCGCCTCACTTAGCTGCAGCGCTAGGTCCTTGATCGACGGCTCTATCTGCCCAGCGGCGCCACATCGTTCGGCCAACAACGTCACCTCTCGGATCCTGCGCGTGGCCAATCTCACGGCAAGCTCTGCGTCGGCGGCCTGTCCAACGGTCAGCTTCTGCCGGACGTTCTCCGAGAATCGCTTTACCGAGTAGAGACGATCGCCAGGCAAACTACTTTGCGACGCCTGAACGGTAACGCCGGTACCCACAAGAAGCATGATGATCACCAGTGCGATGGAAGCAACTTTTCTGAACATTTCCGATTGTCCTTTCCAGTACAATACAAGTCGCGCGACAAAACTCATCCTTTGATGTGAACGAGGAGCCATCTCCTCAATCTGTACCAGATAACGCTCGCGCGCTGTGGCTGCCGTTTTGGGATCGCGATATACGGGACCTCTTAGCTCTTCAAGCCGCTCAACGATGGTATCATATCCTTCAATCTCTCTCATCGTCCACTCCTTGCTCTAGCACTCTGCGCATTGCGGCCAGGCCGCGATATTGTAACGCCTTGACGGCCCCTACTGATCGCTCCATCGCCGTCGCGACCTCTTTGAGACTCAAATCCTCTATAAATCGTAGAATCAGAGCCTGGCGTTGGTCCGGCGTGATCTGGGATAGGGCGGCCTTGGTCTGCGCGACGCGACTGTTGTGCAGTGTGGTGTCTAACGGGTTCGGCTCATCGCTTTCGACAGTCGCATTGGGATTCTCTATTGCATACTCTAGGGTAGCGGTCGGCTGTTGCCTGTGCTGATCCATCAACCAGTTGTGAGCCGTTCTGTAAAGGTAAGCACGCAGATGGCAATCAGGCCCCTTGCCGCGACGTAATACATCCAGGAACCGATGAAAGGTCTCTGCGACGCATTCTTCGGCCAACCCCGGATTGCCTATCCACTGCATGGCGTAGGCGTATAGCTCCGCGTTGTAGCGGTCGTATATTTTTTCTAGGGCCCCTTGGTCCCACGCCTTTGCCCTAGTGAGCAGCTTCTTTTCCTGGCTCAATCCAATTCCCCTTCATCAATGTGACGAACTAGAGAGCAAAAGGTTACGGGTGAATAGGTCGATTTCGTATCGAATCGAGGTTTTTCGTCTTGGCTAAGATTCGGTTGCGGAGTTTGCAGAGATGATCCGACGGGGCAAAGAAGAAGGATGTAATCTTCAAGAAGCGGAAAGATGACGGCTAGCTGGCCCATTTTCACCGAAGCGGAGGTATCGTTTTGATCCGTTTTCCTGGCTGGCAACAAAGATCGCTGCTCTTCTGAGCATCCGTATCCTCCCTCTTTGCCGTATCAACGTTGGCTCTCCTGAAAAGCATGCCTAGAGCCTTGCACACTTATGTGACCGTCTCACTCGTACTGAACATATTGTATGTCCTCGTATAGTCGTGTGCCAATCGATAACGGGAGGTATCGCTGCCGGCCAATTCGACCAGCGCCGCCCGCTTGCGGCGGTGCATAGGGACGTCCCTACCGTGCGCCCTCCAGGCAAAAGTTGGTCAAGAGGGTGTTGACGCGCTCCGCCTTCTCGATCTGCACCTGGTGTCCGGCCTCGGCGAGGGTGATCAGCTTGGCGTCGGGCAGTTCGCGGGCCAGCCGCTGCGCCGATGCCAGAGGGAGGCGCGCGTCCTCCTGGCCCACGATGATGAGGGTGGGCACACCGATGGTGGGAATGGCCTGAGGCAGGTTGTCCTCCTCGGGCGCGGTTAGCATGGCCAGTAGGGCGTCGGTGGTGCCTACAATGTGCGTAGGCTGGCGCATGCGGCCCCAGTGGTCGCCGTCAAGGAGGGATGGATCGTGGAATTCCTCCCGATGCCTGAAGCGCCACACCGGCCCGCCGGAGAGGGCGGCCCACACGGCCATGTCCCGCAAGTAGGGAACGCGGGCCACGGTCTGCCAGGTGGATCGGGCGTTTCGTATGGCTTCCTGCTCATAGACCAGCGGGGAGATGAGGGCGAGCTGGCCCACGAACTGGGGCTGTTCCACGGCCAACCGCAGGGCCACCGCGCTTCCCCAGCCCTGTCCGGCAATGGTCGCCTCCCGTACCTGTAGTTCGTTCAGCACCTTTGCCAGGAGGGTGGCCTGCTCGGTCAGTGTGTAGGTGGCTGAGGCATCCCGCGTCGAGTGTCCAAAGCCCTTGAGGTCCACATTGATGACCCTCACGCCCCAGCGTGCCAGCGCCTCCGCGTTGGCGTACCAGATCCCACCGCCGGCTACCTCAAACCCGTGCACCAGTACGAGGGGCGGTCCCTCCTCGGGGCCGTAGGCGCGATAGTAGATGGGCTCCTCGTCAATCCATACCCATTGTCCCTCTTTGACTCCATGGGCCAGTTCCACGTTCTCCCACACCTGCGATATGATGGCGCCGTAGCCCGTAAACAGGAGAAGGGCTATGAGGACGATAAGCAAAAGGGCCAGGAGCAAGTTCCCCAGGAAACGTAGAACGATCATGGATGCGGGCCTCCAGGCATAGCGTCTGCCGTGCAGAGGGCATTGTAGCGAGGGCGGAATGGCCTGTCAATCGGCTGGCCGCTCGCTTTGGCGGGGATGCCCCCTAGCAGGTATACTGGACATGGTTGGGCCTTTGATGCCCTGTAGGTTGGCGCGTTGTTTCGTTCACGGGCCACCCGACCTGGCCCTGTCGTGAACGGGCGGCGGAGAGCGTTCCCAAGGGCCACTAAATGAACCGGACGGACTTGTAGAGACCGATATCATCGTGTCGCATTCTGGTATATACAGGCAAACCAGCCCTGCCTCTTTAGGGTGAGGAGGAGCATAGTGTGAGAAGACTATCCAGGATAGTGCGTTATCCGGGCATCCTCGTGTTGATAGCAACCTTGTTACCCGCGCCCCCCATCCGCGCCGATTGCCCTGGCAACCTGCTTTTCAATCCGGGATTTGAGGACGGCTACTACAAGGGTGAGGAGGTGGGCACCAGTCTCTCCTCCTGGATCGCCAACGGCTGGACGCCCTGGTCCCTGGTGGAGGGGCAACAGGAAAACCGCGAGCCCGAGTATTTTGTGGTGGATCGCCGGCAGATCTCCGATGGGGACTATCGCGTGCATGGGGGGAACTATGCGCAAAAGTTCTTCACCCTCTATGCCACGCACACCTCGGGGTTTTGTCAGCGCGTGCGGGTGACACCGGGCAGTCAGGTGACCTTTTCCATCTGGGTGCAGATCGCCACGGGGCAGGGGGACATCAGTTCCGGAGGGCATCCCATCTCTGACCTGGAGAATCCGGGAGAGTATCGGGCCTTTGTGGGGATCGATCCCTACGGAGGGCTTCCGCCCGCGTTTGGTGCCCCGCCCCCGTCGCGCATCGTGTGGTCCGATCCTATCGAGGATTATCAGACACGTGCCACGGATGAGGAGGGACACGAGATCGACGCCTGGGTGCAACTATCCGTCTCCGCCGTGGCGCAGGAGCACTATGTCACGGTCTATACCAAGGGGACACAGGAAGACCCTGTCAAGCACAACGATTCCTTTTGGGACGACGCGTGCCTGATGGTGCAGGTGCCGCCCACCGCCACGCCGACCGATACCCCCGTTCCCACCGTGACGCCAACCCCTACGAGCACCCACACTGCGACGGCCACGCCCACGCCGACAGAGACGGCCACGCCCGCGCCGACCGCGACGCCCACGGCCACGGCGCTTCCCCCCTCGCCGACCCCTTTTCGATCCACAGAGACCCTGACGCCCTCGCCGACATCCGCCCCTCCAACGGCCACACGTGAGCCTTCTCCCTCATCGACGCCCATGGCCTCCACGGCCACACCAGAGGGCGCGTCCTCGATGACGGCGCCCAAGTCTCCCACGCCGAATCCAACGATGACCCTCTCTCCCACGGCACCGATGCCCTCTGCGACGCGTGCTAGCAGGAAAGTGGGTTTCGCCATGGCCTATGGGGGCCTTGTAGGATTGATCGTGGTGATGATCATGGGGCTGCGGGCCAGGAAGCGCTGACGGGCTATTCGAATGTGCCCGCCATGGCCAGCACGTAGCGATTCTTGGGAAAGTACTTGATCATCACGTCCTGGATCTGCTTCTTTGTGATATCGCCGATGAGGTGCGGGTAGCGTTGCAGATAGTCCAGCCCTAGGCCGTATTGCTCCAGGTTGAGCAGGAAGACGGCCACGCCCTCGTTTGTTTCCAATTGCAGGGGAAGCGTCCCCGTCAGATAGGAGCGGCAATCCTCCAGTTCCTCGTCGGGGACGGGCTCCTGCCGCAGGCGCCCGATCTCGCGCAGGATGGCCTCCACGGCGGCGTCGACCTTTTGTGGATGGACACCGGCGCTTACGAACCAAGGATGGGGGCCCAGGCCGCTGCGCAGGTAGCTTTCCACGCTGTAGGCCAGTCCCTCATTGTCCCTGACCGTCTCACCTAGGCGGCCCATGAGTCCCAGTTGCCCCAGGATGATGTTGGCCATCATCGCCGGGTAATAGTCGGGCGATGAACGCTCCATGCCCACGGTGCCTAGGATGAGGTCCACCTGGGCCTTGCCGGCCAGGGGCACGCGCTCTGTGACGATCTCTTGGGGGATCTCGGCTGGGGGCACCCGCTGCTCTGTAGGGGGCCGATCCGGCTTCCAGTCCCCCAGCGCTGCCTCCACCCTCTCGATGACATGTTCCGCCTCCACGGCGCCCACCACGCTCATGATCATCTTTTGAGGATGATAGTAGGCCTTGTAAAAGTCGATGAGATGCTCTCGTGAAAGGGTGGTCAGGGATTGGCGCGTTCCCAGCAAGGGGCGCGCGTAGGGGTGGCCCGGAGGGTAGAGGGAGGTCATAAAGGCGCGCTGCGCTCGATATTCCGTATCCGTCTCCAGCAGACGCAAGCGGGTGGAAAGTTGCCCACAGAGTTTGCGCAGTTCGGACTCGGGAAAGGTGGGCGTCGTCAGCATCTCTGCCAAGAGGTCTATGAGCAGGTCGAAATCGGCTGCTAGGGACTGGCCGCTGAGTACGATGCTATCCCGCCCCGCAGAGATTCCCAGCGCGGCCCCGACGTTGTCCAGGGCCGCATAGAGTTCTTGGTACGTATGTTGCGCTGTGCCCCGTCGCAACATGGACGCCGTGATGGCCGACAGACCCAGCGCCTCTCCTTCCTCGTATAGTGTGCCAGCGGCAATGTTCCCCTCCATACTGACAGAGGCCGTGGCGGGGTTCTCCCTGATCAAAAGGGTGATGCCGTTGTCCAACCGTCGGCGCACGACGGTCTCGGCGCTGATGGTCGGTGGGCGCGCGGGGGAGTAGAACCAGGCATCATGATAACGGGCAACCCAGGGATCGGCTGCTGGGGCCGCCGCCTGCGCATCTCTATCTTCTTCCGTTGGCAAAAAGTACCCCACAATGCGATTGTCCGCTGTCAGATAGGTGCGGGCCACGCGCTGCACGTCCTCAGGCGTCACCCCTGCCAGTTCATCCAGGATGCTTTCCATGCGTCGATAATCGTCCAGCATCTCCAAAAAGCCCAGCGTCAAGGCCTGGCCGGTCACGCTCTCGCTGCTGTAGGCGAAATGGGCCTGTGCCTGCCGTATGGCCACTTCAAGGTCCTCCTCCTGCACCGGTTCGTCGCGCAATCGGGCCACCTGGGCCAACAGGGCCTCTTCTACCTCCTCCGGTTCCCGCTCCTCCCGCACCGTGGCCCCTAGATTGAGGAGGTAGGGGTCGAGGCTCGGATGATAGTTGCTGCCCGCGTCGGAGGCCAGTTCGGTTTCCACCAGAGCATGGTAAAGCCGCGCGCTGCGTGTCTGTCGGGTATCAAAAGCGAACATGGCTTTGCCGCCTGAAAGGACGGCATCCAGCACCACCAGCGGGATATAGTCCTCGTGGCGCACCGGGGGTGTGCGGTAGGAGACGCGCACCAGGCGAGTCGAGCCCGGCAGGTGCAAGGTGACGCGCCGCTCTCCCCGAAGGGGCGGCTCCTGGCGTATCACCTCCGGAAGGAGGTCGCCTTGGGGGATGTGCCCCAGGTGGTGATCAATGGTGTCCAGATACGCTTCGGACACGTCCCCTACGACCACGAGGACGGCGTTGTTGGGCACATAGTACTGCCGGTAAAAGGCATACAGTTGATCGCGCGTGATGGAGGCCAGATCTTCCTTCCAGCCTATGGCCTGATGATGGTAAGGATAAAGGCGAAAGGCGGCAGCCGTTACCTCTTCGGCCAGCACAAAGTGAGGCGTGTTCTCGGCGCCCTCTCGCTCGGCGATCACCACTTGGCGCTCGGCCTCGAACTCGTCCTCGTCAAAGAGGGCCCCCGTCATGCGGTCCGCCTCGATGCGCAGGGCCAGTTCCGCACGGTCGGCCGGCAGCGTAGCGAAATAGGCGGTGAAATCGTGGCTGGTCATGGCATTGGCCTGGCCGCCGTTACGGTCCACCATGCGCATGATGGAGCCCTTGGCAAAGTTGGGGGAGCCCTTGAACATCATGTGTTCGATCCAGTGGGCCAGGCCTGTGAGGCCTCCCACCTCGTTGCGGCTGCCCACACGATACCACAGCCACGTGCTCACCACGGGCGCCAGATGCACTTCCTTTAGGATGACCTTGAGCCCGTTGGAGAGATAGGTTTCGTGTATCGATGCGGGCATGCTTCCCCCTTGTGGCAGGCTGTGTCTGGTCCAGCTTCCGAGTTTAGACGAAAAGTATAACATGCTTGCAAACGGGCAACAAGCCCCCGCAACGCGCAATTCAGTCCTTCAGGTATCCCTCAAGGGTAAGCAGGGCGCGTTTGTTGTCCAGGCCGGCGCCGAACCCTCCCAAGCCGCCGTCGGAGCGCACCACGCGATGACAAGGGACCACGATGAGGAGTGGGTTACGCCCCAGCGCCTGGCCCACGGCCCGGGCGGCGCGCGGGCTGTCGATGGCCCGCGCGATCTCGCCGTAGCTGCGTACCGCGCCATAGGGAATCTGTCGCGTGGCCTGCCACACCCGCCGCTGGAAAGGAGTGGAGGAAGTGGCTCTCAGATCAAGGGGTAGATCAAAGCGCCGGCGATTTCCGGCAAAATACTGCTCCAACTGATGCCTCGCTTCCGCCAGCAGAGGATCATCTCCCCCACAAGGCGCTTCCGTATTAGCCAGCCGCACCTGCGCCAGGCCCTCCCGACTCCTGGCCAGACAGAGCATTCCCAGAGGGGAGGGCATGGTGGTACATGCCACCATGCCCTCCTGCAACGAGGCGCTAGTCATTCTGGCGTCCCCCTGGCATCTCCCTGGGCGATAGTTGCCAATAGCCAATGCCCAGCCAGGCGATATTGCCGCCCTTTTCGGGGTGTTCACCCAACCTGACTTTTAGCTCGCGCTCTCTTCCCCCGCGGTACACGGTAAGTGTTATCCTCGCCCCCGGTCTGTAACGACCGATGATCTCTCCAAAGGGCGTGTTACGCAGAGATCGGCCCCTGAGCGGTTCGCCGTTGACCTCCGTGATGATGTCGCCCACTCGCAGGCCGGCCTCGTCCGCCGGACTACCATCCTCCACCTCCAGGACCAGCACGCCCCCAAAGACGTCGGGGATATTAAACTCCTCCGGTACAACGTCAGGAACAAAACGTTCGATGCGCGGCGTGGGACTCTTGACCTTGGGGGCTGCCTTTTTCCCGACCAGATAGCCTGCTGCCCCTCCTACCAGGGCGCTCACGAAGCAACTCAGAAGCAGGCTTACGATCACGGTCACGACGAGCCATAGCGTCCAATTGCTCTTCTTCTCTGCCATACTAACCTCCTATGAAAATCCGCTGTCTATCACGAATTCTCGTTGATATCCTCGGGCACGACCTCCCAGTAGTCGAGCTCCTCCTTGAAGGCCTCCATCTTCTCCTCGGGCAAAAGGATATACTTGGCCTCGGCCGTGGCGCCCACGCTGCCGTCGGCAAGGCGGATCTCGCCCTTGCCCTCCATGGTGCGGCTCCTGAGGCGTACCAGTTCCCCCACGACCTGGAGAGGTTGCCCCAGGGGGATCTGCTTGCGAAAGCGCACGTTCGGTTCCGCGGTCATGGCCCAGATGTCATAGGGCACCAGGGTGCGGCCTATGGTCTCATCGAGGAGGGCGCAGGTGATGCCGCCGTGGAGCGTCCCGGGGTAGCCCTGATGCTCCTCTCGGGGGGTGAACTCGGTTACCACCCGATCCTCGCCATCGTCGAAGAAGGCCAGTTTCAGGCCGATGGGGTTGTCTATGCCACATAGAAAGCAGTAACGAGAGCTGGGTTGCTTGTCCATCCAATAGGCTCTTTTGGATCGTTCCTCTTCACGCCTTTCAGTGTACTCGTGGTTCGTTTTCAGGGCAAGTTGGGATATCGTTTGAGTGCACGCAAATGTTATGTATGAGTAGCCATCCCTCGTCCGCAGAGGCGGACGATTGGCCGCCAGGCCTGTGCGATGAGACTTTAGTCCATGCACCGCCAGGGCGCCGCCTGAAGGCAGCTTCAGAGGCGCTTTGCGCCGAGCGTCGACCTGCATCGACGCATCTGGGCGGCGTCCAAGGCTCCGCTCACGTAACTCCTGCCCCGTCAGTTTCTTCTTTCTAGAATGTCTGGTCAGTCTAACAGACTTTGCGTGCACCCTATCTTTTGACGCTCTGTTGGGGCGATGCTATGCTGGAAAAACCAAAGGAGGCTGTGTGTTCCCATCCCTGTACGCTTTTGTAAAATGGTGGCTTATTCTGACGGTTCTTGGCTGGCTTTTCTTTCCGCTAACGGCGTCCGTCTTCCGCTACAGCCCTGGCAAAGGATATGCTTATGCCCGCGCCTTTGCCCTCGTTGTGCTCTCGTACAGCTATTGGCTGCTGGGCATGGGGCACATCCTGCCCAACAGTGACAGCGCTTTGTGGGTGGTGGTGGCGGGATTGGCGTCGCTGGCGCTCTTTTTTTGGTGGCGCCAGCGACGAGCGCTGGGGCGCTTCCTGCGCAGCGAATGGCGCTACCTCTTGGTCGTGGAAGGGCTCTTCTTTCTCACTACCGCCTTATACGCTGTGTACAAGGTGCACCAGCCCGCCATCCGACACACCGAGCAGCCCATGGATTTCGCTTTCCTCAACGCCATCCTGCGCAGCCCCCGCGTGCCGCCCAACGACCCCTGGCTCTCTGGCTTTTCCATAAGCTATTACTATTTCGGCTATCTCACGGTGGCCCTCGTCACCAGGCTCTGCGGCGTGTTGTCGGGGATGGCATACAATCTGGGCTTGATACATACCCTCGCTCTCACGGCTGTGGGCGCCTGCGGTCTGCTCTATGATCTTTTGCGCGATGACGAGGCTGAGAATCGGCCAGCCCTTGCCTACGCCGTGGCTGGCGGACTGGCTCTCGTGCTGATCGGGAACATGGAGGGGCTGCTGGAGCTGTGCCGCGCGCTGGGCCTGGGGTCGCAGGGGTTCTATCGCTGGATCGGCGTCCCCGGCCTGGCTGATGCCCCCGTGACGGGCACCTGGCTGCCCGAGGGCAACTGGTGGTGGCGCGCCAGTCGCGTCATTGCGGACGTCAACGCCTTTGGCAAGCCTTCCACCGTGATCACCGAGTTTCCCGCCTTTAGCTTTATTCTGGGCGACCTTCACCCGCACGTGATGGCCCTGCCCTACGTGGTTCTGGCGCTGGCCCTGGCCCGGGAGCTGTACCTTGCCGGCCGCGATGGCCTGCCGGAGGGATGGTGGCGGCGTCCACGCTGGGCCATCATGCCCCTGCTGTTGGGGGCCTTGGGGTTCCTGAATAGTTGGGACCTTCCCACCTTCCTGGGGGTGGCCCTGGGCGCGTTCGCCCTGGGGCGGTGGCGGGGTCGCATCGCCTGGCGCTCATGGCTGAGGGCCTGCATCTCCCTGGCCCTGTACCTTGGCCTGGGCAGCGTGTTTCTTTACATGCCCTTTTACTGGGGGCTGCAATCCCAGGCTGGGGGCATCGGCCTCGCCTACTATGCCAAGACGCCGTTGAAGCAGTATCTCCTCTGCTTTGGTCCCTGGCTGCTGCCCCTGGTCGCCGACGTGGGGGCGGCCACCTTTGTCGGGCGACCCTTGGCGAATCGATGGAAGAGAGCCTTGGCCCTATGGGGGATATTGCTGCTGGCGCCATGGGTCTTGACCTTGCTCCTCGGTGGATTGGGACGCACCCTTCTGGGCCTTGTGGTGCTGATCCGCACGGGCCCCTGGCTCTTGCTTTTCCAGAGTGTCATGCTGACGCTCATTCTACTTGATCTTGGTGGGGCCGTGAGTCATCCTTTGGCTGAGCGGCGGGGGGACCATCTCCTGGCGCGCCTGATGGCCATTGTGGGCATGGGGTTGACCTACGCGGTAGAGTTCTTTTACCTGCGTGACATCTTCAATACGCGCATGAACACGGTGTTCAAGTTCTACTATCAGGCCTGGATGCTGCTTGGTATTGGCGCTGTATTCTCGGCGTACCGCCTAGCCCGCGAAGTAAGGTGGCGGCGTCGGGCTTTCATCCTCAGCGTGCTGCTCCTCGGACTTTGCCTCTATTACCCGGGAGCGGCTGCCTACACGCGAGGGCGCTCCCACACGGGGGAGCCGACCCTGGATGGGACGGCCTTTCTACGGCGGGAGGCGCCGGCAGAGTACGGAGCGTATCTGTGGCTGCGTGAGCGGGGACGTGGGGGGGACGTAATAGTCGAGGGGCCCGGCGAGGAGTATGTGCCTCAGAGCAATCGCCTCTCCGCCTGGACGGGCGTTCCCACGCCCCTCGGTTGGCCAGGACACGAACTGCAGTGGCGTGGCGACGACACGGTGATCAGGGCGCGGCTTCCCGACGTGGAGAGCGTTTACACCTCGGACGATCAAGAGGCAATCCTGGATCTCCTTCATAGATACAGCGCCACCTATCTCTATATCGGTCCCTACGAAAGGGAGAAGTTCGGCTTGCAGGACGAGGATATAGCCTTCTATGACGCATTTCTGGAGCCTGCCTATGCTGCCGAGGGGGTAAGGCTTTACCGCGTCCCGTAGAGGCGCCACGCCTATGCATAGCAAAAGACATCGCTACATACTGCCTGCGATGTCCAATGGATTTGGGGGATATTTGAGAAAAGGCTTAAGCCTTCACCGCGTTCAGGCGCTTCATGAGGCGCGACTTGCGGCGATCGGCGTTGTTGCGGTGCAAGATGCCCTTTTTCACCGCTCTATCCAGCTCGCTGACGGCCTCTCGAACCGCTTTTTCTGCCGCCTCTTGCTCCCCTTCTTCTATGAGTTCGTTTGCTTTTTTGACCATGGTTCGCACGCGGGAACGCGAGGCGCGATTTTGGGCTCTGCGCTTCTCATTCTGCCGCATCCGCTTTTTGGAAGACCTTAGGTTAGGCAACGTACTTTCTCCAACACACTAGCAAAACAAGAGGAGGCGACGGTCGGATTCGAACCGACGATGGGGGTTTTGCAGACCCCAGCCTTAACCACTTGGCTACGTCGCCGAAAAAGCTACGGTTCCTTCACCACAGGGCAAAGGAACCGCAACCTCTTGGAGCGGAAGACGAGATTCGAACTCGCGACCCTCTCCTTGGCAAGGAGATGCTCTACCACTGAGCCACTTCCGCATCACACGGCCCTGATGGCACCGTGAGGTGCCGAAGCCCAGACTCGAACTGGGGACACCCTGATTTTCAGTCAGGTGCTCTACCACCTGAGCTACCTCGGCACTCGGTCCGTAAGCAACACACAGTATATAACAGCCGCTTTCGCTTGTCAAAACCGCTTTCGCCACCACCATGGATGGATGCCCAACAGATGCTGACCCCTCACAGCCGCAGAAAACGCCTGACGAGGCGCTGGCTGCGATTGTCCAAGGCTGTGAGATCGGGAATCTCGAAGCGCGCCTTGTTCACGTCGATCAACATCCAGCGGTTCTTGCTCACCTGGCGCGTATAGTGGGTGACGCGGTCGCGCATCACGAAATCCAGTTCGCCCTTGTCCGTCTCCACCTCCCAGTAGAGGAAGCCGAACTCCTTCTTGATCTCCACCACGCGCTCGATGTGGGGCACAAAGTAAAAGAGGCGCATCTCGGTGCCCACGGCCTGGCGGTCGCTCTCATCGAGCGCCGTCCAGTCGTAGAGGATGCCGATCTCCTCGTGATCCTCGGTGGTGGCGTCGCGCACGGAGAGATACCGCGTGCCCTCAGCCAGGGGGAAGCAGCGCCGAAGTTCCACGCGGGGATAGTACTCTCCGTCAAGGGTCATGCTCAAGGTGTCGCCTTTGCGGTGAAAATGCACCTTTTGGGGATCCAAGTATTCTACTTCCAGCGATTTCTTATCCATCGTCTTCTCCCCTTTAGAGCGGCACAGCGCCTTCGAGGGACGCAAACTCGCTCTGCATCTGCACCAGTTCATGGAAGATGCCCTGATTGTCCATGAGTTGCTGCGGCGTGCCGTGCTCTGCCAGCCGCCCATGCTTCAGGACCATGATGCGGTCTGCGTTGTACAGCGTGGAGAGGCGGTGAGCGATGGCGATAGTGGTGCGCCCCTGCACGAGCTTGTCCAGGGCCGATTGGATCTTGCGTTCCGTCTTGGTGTCCACAGAGGAGGTGGCCTCGTCCAGGATCAGCACCTTGGGATTGTTCAGGATGGCTCGCGCGATGGAGATGCGCTGCCTCTCGCCGCCAGATATGCCAGAGCCTCCCTCACCCACAATGGTATTGTATCCCTCGGGCAACATGGTGATAAAATCGTGGGCGTTGGCCGCTTTGGCAGCGGCGATAATCTCTTCGTGGGTGGCGTCGGGACGGCCATAGGCGATATTCTGCATCAGCGTGCCATGGAAAAGGTAGGGTTGCTGGAGTACCAGCCCCACCTGCTGGCGCACCTCTTCCATGGAGAGGTCGCGGATGTCCACCCCGTCGATGCGGATGGCCCCCTCGTCCACGTCGTAGAAGCGACAGATGAGGTTGATCAGCGTGGTCTTGCCCGCGCCGCTATGCCCCACGATGCCCACCAACTCACCCGGTTGGATCGTAAAGGAGAGGTCCTTGATCACCGGATAGTAGGGATCGTAGCCAAAGGTCACGTGATCGAGGCTAATCTGACCTTCGACCGTCTGTGTATAGATGGGATGGATGGGTTTGGGTTGGGGCTCCTCGTCCAGCATTTCGAACATGCGCTGAGAGATGGTGAGGAAGCGATTCATGGTCTGACTGATCTGCGTGAGAGCCGATAGGGGGCCATAGAACATGCCCAAATAGCCCACAAAGGCCATCAACGTGCCCAGCGTGATGTCATTGGCCAGGACGGCCTTGCCACCCGCATACCAGATGATCAGGCCCCCTGCAGAGAAAGCGAAGGAGATGAGGGGAAAGAACCGGCCCCAGGCCAGATCGACCTGGAGGCGGTTGTTCAGGAGGGTCTGGTTGCGATCCGTGTAGCGCTCCTGTTCTCGCACCTCCTGGCCAAAGGCCCTCACCACCCGCACCCCCGATAGAAAGGTGTTCAACATGGAGTTCAGCCGCCACCGCGCGATCCAGACGCGCTCAAAGTAGGGCCGCATGTAGCGATGGTAGAAGTAGGCCGCCAGCATCACAAAGGGCGTGGGGATGAGCACATAAAGCCCCAACTTGGGAGCCATACCAAAAAGGATAACCCCGATACCCAGCACCTTCATCATATTGAGGGCAAAGACGGTGAGTTCCTGAAAGAGCCCCTGCAGCTCACGCGTATCGGTGTTGATGCGCGTCATCAGGCGCCCCGTATGGTTCTTGTCAAAGTAGTCGATGGGGAGATTGGACACGTGCTCAAAGAGCTTCTCGCGGAGCCCGGCTGTGAAGCGGGCGCTTATGTTGATGCGCAGTGAACGTGTGGTGATGGTGGTGACGGTGCGCGTGACGCGCACGGCCAACAAGCCCAGGACCAACCAGAGCAGGAGGTTCACGTTGCTGCCGGCCTGCAGGACGTCGTCGATCAGGATGCGGTTAAGATAGGGCGGGGTCAGATCGAGCCCGGCGCCCAGAAGGAGCAGTCCCACGACGACCGCGAGCCTGCCCCAGTATGGTTTGGCCTCCTGCATGAGCCGCTTGAAGACCTTGCCGCGCTGCATACATTTGGGGCAAACCTTGCCCGATCCGCTGGGCAGAAGGCGGCCACAGATCATACAGCGGTTAGCATCTTCGTCGGGGTCCGGCACGGGGACGTCTGGTCCCTCTTTGGCGCGTCGGCGGAGATAGTGGGCCACATGCCCGAACTTGTTCGTGAACTCGCTGGAGTAATGGAGCAGCACCTGGGGATGCTCGGGCATGCCGTAGGCGCCGCGTATGGTCACCTCCAGAAGGGCGTTGCCCACACAACGCTCGACCTTGGCGTCCACGATCTCATCCAGGGCAAAGGTGTAGCGGAGGGGGGTTTCCTCGTTCGCGGGATTGACGACCCAGAGATTTTCGTCGTCGATGACCAGCCACTGCTCGCCAAACTCACCATCCGGCCCCAGATCGGAGGGAATGGCCAGCATCACCCTATGTGGGCTGCTACCGTGTTTTCTGAGGACGTTCACCACGGCCGTGGGCAGTTGGGATGGTAGGATGGAACTTTCGTCGTCTTCCTGTTTCATGGCTATGACCTCCTTGGCTAGAAAAAAGCATCCAGAGCATTGGCTCGTGGTGCAGCGTCCCCCAGAAACAAAAAGGGGACACCATGCGCTCATGCTGGTGTCCTTTTCTCACGCCGACGAGGTTAGCTGCTGGACTCGGGCCGAAAAGGCAATAGCCCTAGGGCTCCTCGAAAGAGAAACCCACTCGCCCTTAACCGGGTTCCCCGCTGCTGGGCATATAGTCCAGCATTAGGCGGTCCTATGTTGTTGTGTCAGAGAAATATCGCCACACAGTATAGCACAGTGCGGGGCGCTGTCAAAAGGCGATGGGCGACCGTCCCGATGGGATGGCCTTTGACGGCCGGGCAGTTCCTCCTAGCCCTGGACCTTTTCGCCCTCGGCTTTGCGGACCGCCTCTTGGCCGACGGCCTCATTCAGGTCCTCGACCAACGCGTCCACGTCGATGCCGTGGGCCAGTGCGCCCTGTTCCAGGTTCTCGAAACGGGCCGCTGCGCAGCCCGCGCACACCAAGCCGTGCTCGAAGAAAATCCTGATGGCCTCCGGGTGCTTTTGTACGATCTCTGCGATGCGCATGTGTTTGGTGATTGCCATGTTATTCCTCCGAAAAATACGCTTCGTATGTTTCACGCCCATAGAGTACTATATTTATTAAGAATGTGCAAGATGGGGGAAGGAATGGAAAGTTTGCGCCCCGCCCTAAAGAGGCGGGGCTGGAGGGGGGGATCTGACTTGTCAGATCCCCGTCTATGGCAGGAAGCGAATTTTCCCGTAGCCGCATTGCCGTCGACTTCGGACGTTGGTAGCAACGCTGCCAGCACCGCCTGTTTACGGCGGTGCGTTAGGCGGGCGACGCTCCCGCCTTGAAGAGGCGGGGCTAGTGGGGGAATCTGACTTGTCAGCTTCCCTCGGAGAATTGCCATGCAATTCTCCACTATTCGATGGGGCTGAGCAACACTCCGCCCTACGGTGCAGATGCAGTTTCGCGCAGCGAAACTGCTAAAGGAATCCGCAGAGCGGATTCCTCCCCCGCGCCCCGGGATGAATCCCGGGTCTACGAGGGAAAAGCCTGTTGGAAACAGGCTGGGCAGGCACGGGACGCACCGTCAACCTGCTTGTTACGCCTATGCGTGCAGGTTTGGAGGCTGTGCCTCCAGGTCGGAACGGCTTTCCGACCTACGTCCGACCGCCAGGGGAAGCCCCTTTGCGTCTTTCCCGCCCGCGCCCCTAACCTGCCTTTAGCAGGTTTAGAGGCCACCAAGACGCTTTGCGTCTCGGTGGCCCTAGCAGCCTGCGAATTTGATTCGCAGGAGCGCTGGTGTTCAACTGTCTGTCAAGGCTTTACCGTAAAGCCCTTCTCCAGAACGCCCGACGCACCGCCGGG
>JAYENT010000056.1:0-15262 GCA_034722245.1 Chloroflexota bacterium | reverse complement strand
GAACTCTATTTCCGTGAGGCAGGTCGGGTCAAGAAAGTCTATGTCGAGCGCGATGATATGGTGAAAGAGGGAGATTTACTGGCGGAGTTGGAGAATGACGACCTGGTGCGCCAGTTGAATCAGGCAGAGATCGAACTGGAAACAGCGCGGCTCAAGCTGCAGGAGGCCGAGGAGCAACAGCAGCGTCAGATCGACAAGGCCAAGATCGATCTGGAGATCAAGGAACTTGATCTGGCCAATATGAAAGAGGATTTGGATTCTTTGGCCTTGGATGTCAAGTTGGCCAAGATCGACCTGAAGGACACAAAGGCAGGCCCTTCGCCGGAGGAGATCGCCATCGCCCGCCATAATCTTGAAAAAGCGAAGAACTCGCTGTGGAGCTCTCAGGTACATCGAGATAGCACTTGTGGGCAAACACGAGGCGCCGCTTGCGATTCGGCGGAGGCATCGGTTAACCGTGCAGAGGAAGATGTGCGCATCGCCGAGATCCACCTGCAAGAACTTCTGAAGGGCCCTAGCGAGGACGACATCGCCGTTGCAGAGGCCAAATACGAGAAGACTCTGCAGAGGAAGCGACAGAAAGAGCGCGATATCGAGATCCAGGAGCGGCGGATCGCCCTGGCCAGGATGGATTTGGAAACCTTGGAAAAAGGCGTGGATCCCAACTTGACCAAAGCGGTGGAGCGGAACGAGTTGGCCGTGGAGCGACTCGAGGCCAAAGTAGCGGATACGCGCGTCGAGAGCCCCATCGATGGGAAGGTTACGTCCGTCTCGGCGTATGAAGGGAGGACCCTCAACGCCTATCAGACCGTGTTTATCGTAGCCGACGAAGCCGAGTTGGAGATAACGGCGGAGCCCATGAGCAGCCAGTTGCAGCGTCTGTCGGAAGGGCTATCGGCTGCTATCATTCTCTCCGATTATCCCGGTAAAGAGTTGCCTGCCGAGATCGTGCAGCTTCCCTATCCGTACGGCAGGGGTGGCGGCGCTGAGATTGAAGAGGCCGATAAGCTCACCCATATCTCCTTCGACCCCCAGGATCTGGCCATCGAACCGGGCGATCTGGTGAAGGTCATCGTGACCCTGGAGGAAAAAGAGGACGCCCTGTGGTTGCCCCCCGCTGCTATTCGTACCTTTGCTGGGCGCAAGTTCGTGGTCGTCGAGGAAGAGGGACGTCAACGGCGTGTCGACGTGACGCTGGGCATCGAGAGCAGCGAACGCGTAGAGATCACGGAAGGCCTTGAAGAAGGCCAAGTTGTGCTGGGGCAGTAGGCGAGAAGGGCTAGGTAGATGAATTTCCTTTCTATTGTTCTCATCGCCGCGAAAAGATTGTGGAACAACAAGGGACTTACCATTTGCTCCATCGTGGGCCTGATCGTGGCTGTGGCCCTGATTAGCAGTATCCCGCTTTATACAGATGCGGCGAACTATAAGGTCTTGCGCGAGGAGTTGTCGCCCGCGGAAGGGGAGGGCGCGCATACGCGCCCTCCCTTTGCCTTCATGTACCGCTATATCGGGGCTTGGCATGGGGCTGTGGAAACAGAAGACTTTGATCCCGTCGACGAATATATGCGGGAGTCGGTGCCCGGTATCATAAACTTGCCGGTGGAAACGCGGACCCGCTATGTCAAGACGGACAACTTTAGCCTGTTCCCGGCTTCTGAGGCGGCGTATATCGGCATACGGCAGCCCTTGGGGTGGGTGAACGTGGGCTTTGTGGAAGGAATCCGGGATCATGTGGACCTCCTTGAAGGCAGTTTCCCCGGTGCTGCCGCTGCCGATGCCGAGACGATGGATGTCATGATCAGTCAAGCCTTTGTGGAAGAAACGGGCCTTCAGGTGGGCGAGCGGTATGTGATTTTCAAGCGCCCCTCCACATCCCCCGGGGAAGAGGAGGCAGCGGAAGCCGCACCGACGCAGTTCAACGTGCGCATCGCGGGGGTTTGGACGCCAAAGGATCTGGAGGACGAATTCTGGTTCTATAATCCTCAATCGTTAGACAACTCCTTCCTGGTTTCAGAGGAGACTTTTCGATCTCACGTCGCGCCAGCGACTGAAAAGGAGGTCTATGCCGCCATCTGGTATATCGTGTTCAATGGGGACAAGGTGCGAACCGATGACGTACCCGAACTACTGGGGCGCATAAACTATGCCACGACGCGGGTCAGCACGCTGCTTCCGAGCACCACTTTGGACATTTCCCCCCTTGAGGCGCTGCAGGAATACCGGTGGACGACCTTTGTCATGACCATCGTGCTCTACGTGTTCTCCATCCCCATTCTCTTATTGGTATTGTACTTCATAAGTATGATTTCAGGATTGGTGGTGGAGAGGCAGCGGGGCGAGATATCCATCCTCAAGAGCCGAGGGACGGGGGATTTCCAGGTCATCGGGATATATGCCCTTGAGGGCCTGATGATCGGCCTGGTAGGCCTTGTAGGAGGACTCTTTATCGGGCGCCAACTGGCCCTTGTGATGGGCAACACGGTCTCTTTCCTTACCTTTGGCCAGAGGCAGCCTTTGCCGGTGATGATCACCCCTCGCGCCATTCGTATGGCCGTGCTGGGTGTGGCTATCGCTCTCTTGGCTAGCCTGACCCCGGCTATGCAGGCAGCCCGCCTGACCATCGTGACCTATAAGCGTGAGCGTGCCCGGTCCATGGAAAAGCCCTTCTGGCAGCGATACTTTATCGATTTCCTGCTTCTCATCCCGGCAGGATATGGCTATTATGTGTTAAATACCCGTGGTACCATCAGCTTTCTGGGAACGGGAGGGGGCGGCGATCCCTTTAATGATCCCCTGCTTTTCCTGGTTCCCGCCCTTAGCATTTTTGCCGTTTCGTTGCTGCTCATCCGAGCTTTCCCCCTTGTTATGGAGCTCTTTGCCTGGCTGACGAGCCAGATGTCGCGTGCTGTCTCCATCGTGTTGGCGCTGCGGCAACTGGCCCGGGTATCCAGGCAGTATATCGGGTCGCTACTCCTTTTGATACTCACCTTGAGTTTGGCCACGTTTACGGCGTCTATGGCCCGTACGTTGGATCAGAGCCTGATAGATCGCATGTACTACAAGTATGGCGCGGACTATTTCCTCTCCGAGTCTGGCGAGTTTCCAGAGGAAGCGGAGAGATGGGGCGCCGCGGCAGAGGCCGAGGAGAGTGAACAGCAGGGTTGGACCTTTGTGCCCGTGTCGGAGCACTTGAAAGTGCCAGGCATCAATGCGGCCACGCGCGTCGGCTCCTATCCAGCCTCCGCCAAGATCGGCAAGTCTTCTGCCAGCGGCACCTTTTATGGCATCGACCGCATGGCGTTTCCGGAGGTGAGCTTCTTTAGAGAGGACTTTGCTTACAACTCATTGGGTGGGTTGATGAACCGTTTGGCTCTGGACAACTCGGCGCTCCTCGTAAGCCCAAATTTCCTTTACGATTATTCTTTGGATATCGGCGATCACGTGGAGATCACGGTCTCGGTGTGGGGAGCGCGGAAGAGTATCGACTTTATCATCGCCGATGTAATCAAGTACTTTCCCACCTATTATCCCGAGGAGGATAACGACTACCTTTTTGTGGGAAATCTGGACTATGTCTTCGAGCAGATGGGGGGCCTCTTCCCTTATGACGTGTGGATCAGAACAGATCCCGGTGTAGATCCCGAGGAGATAAGCCGGGCGCTGATGGACTATGATATCAGCGTAGTCGGCATTCGGGGAAGTCGCGAGGCTATCGACAAGGAGCAGGCACGCCCCGAACGCACAGGGGTCTTTGGCATTCTTTCGGTGGGGTTCGTGGCGGCTGCCATTCTGACGGTGCTGGGTTTCCTGCTCCACTCGTTCATATCTTTCAGGCAGCGTTTTATCGAGTTTGGTGTGTTGCGAGCCATCGGCCTGTCGGTTGGGCAGATGATCAACTTCCTGGGCTTCGAGCAATTACTGCTTATCGTCTCTGGCATCACGGCGGGCACAGGGCTTGGCGTCTGGGTTAGCAAGTTGTTTATACCCTTCCTTCAGGTTGGCACCGCAAAGCACATTGATATCCCTCCCTTTGTCGTTCTGATCGCTTGGGATGATATATTCAATATCTACATGATCTTTGGCGTGATGTTGGTGGGTGCAGTTGCGGGGATGATATGGTTCTTGCTACACCTTAGGATATTCGAGGCAGTGAAGTTAGGAGAGGCAGTCTAGTATGGCATCCAATGGTCCCATGATTCTTTGCGATGGGTTGGTCAAGATATACAAAGTGCAAGATCTAGAGGTGGTCGCGCTCCAGGGTCTGGATCTTATGGTGGACCGTGGTGAGTTTATGGCCATCGTCGGTCCAAGCGGGAGCGGCAAGTCGACGCTGATGAATATCTTGGGTGGGCTTGATAGCCCCTCCGCGGGGAAGGCCATAGTGGATGGACAGGATCTTCTCAAGTTGTCCTCCTTTGCGCTTACACGTTATAGGCGCAGCAAAGTAGGCTTTGTGTGGCAACAGCCCTCGCGGAACCTCATCCCCTATCTGAGCGTGGAGGAGAATGTGGAGTTGCCCATGATCGTGGCGGGTATGTCCTATGGCGAGCGCAAAGAATGGACGCACGAGCTCTTGGAGTCCGTTGGTCTGTGGGATCGTCGCCATCACACGCTGCATCAGCTGTCGGGCGGCGAGCAGCAGCGAACGGCCATTGGCGTGGCATTGGCTAACAAGCCAGTGCTGCTGCTGGCGGACGAGCCCACCGGCGAGGTGGACACGACTACTGCACAGACCATCCTTCATACGCTGCGCTATCTAAACGAGGAGTACAATCTGACGATCATCACGGTGACCCACGATGCCCGCATTTCGGACGAGGTGGATCGCGTGGTGACCATTCGCGATGGCAAGACGAGCAGCGAGCGGGTGCGCCGCTTGCATGCAGCGCAAGCGGTTGAGGCCGGCGAGGGAGAGGGCGAGATCGAGGAGAAAGCCCTGGAGGAAGCGGTATCTTATCACGAATATGTGGTGGTGGACTATGCGGGGCGACTTCAGATTCCGCGCGAATATTTGGAAGAACTGGGGATTTCCGACCGCGCCGAGGTAGAATTATCAGAAGAGGGTGTGGTGGTGAAACCTGTCGCCGGCTTGGAAGAAGAGTCCGCGCAAGCCTCCCGGCTCGCAGAGGTTGCAGAGACCTGGGGTCCCCAACGCAATTCCAAGAATTGGCGGATACGTTTGAATGATGCGCGAGAAGGCATCAAGAATCTCTTTACAAGGAATGGCGAGCATTGATGTAGATTTTAGTATGGACTGGTGACAGTGACAGAAAAGTATAGCGAGTTGGTCGTAAAAAGTGAAGGCGTGACCCGCGTGTATAACGTGGATCACAGCGTGGAAGTGCATGCACTGCGGGGCGCCAACCTCAAAGTCTTCAAAGGCGAGTTCGTGGGGCTGATGGGGCGATCGGGCTCAGGCAAGACGACGCTCCTGAATATCATCGGCGGCCTGGATCATCCCACGGAGGGCCACGTGATAGTCTTGGGAGAGGATATCTCCGATCTCTCTGATGGGGAACTGACCAAGATCCGCAGGTATAATATTGGTTTCGTCTTTCAGTCCTTTGCTCTGATGCCCACCATGTCTGCCTTTGAGAACGTGGAGTTACCTCTGCGCATGATCGGGATGAGACGCCGCGAGCGTCGGCAACGGGCCATGGAGTGTTTGGAACTCGTGGGTTTGACGCGCTGGGCAAAGCACCGTCCTCAAGAGATGTCCGGTGGCCAGCAACAGCGCGTGGCCATTGCGCGCGCCCTTGTGAACCGCGCCGAACTTGTGCTAGCGGACGAGCCAACCGGTGAACTGGATAGCGTTACGGGGCGCAGCATCCTGGAACTATTCAAGAATATTGTGGAATATGAGGGCGTTACTATAGTTGTGGCCTCACATGACCTTACCATCCAGGAATACGTCGATTACACCTATCATATGTCCGATGGACAAATTGTGAACGAGCGGTAGGAAAAGCGTTTCGCGTTTTGAGAGGGCATCCTCATCTTGTGGGGATGCTCTTTTTGCTTTGCGGGGAAGTGCTCACAGGGCTCTTCTGCAGGGGAGCCGTAGATGGTTTCGTAGAGACGCAAGATCTTGCGTCTCTACCATACATAGCGATCAATTGGGCCCCTGGCGGCTTTTTGGATGTTCTGAAAGCATGGAAATCGGCCAGATCCAGGCTTGGACGGAGGACGAGGGCATTAAACGCACGCCGCCATTTGGGGGAAGCCAAGATCCACTTGCCGAAATGTCCAACGACGACTATTATTCTCCTATGATTACTAGTACTCGGTGATTCCTGGGTTGATGGAGGAGTCAATATGGCTTATCTCATGGGCATAGATGTGGGAACGACGGGAACCAAGGTGCTGCTCATCGACGAACGCGGCGATGTGTTGGGGAGCGCCGTCGAGGGCTACCCCATGTACACACCGCATCCTCAATGGGCGGAACAGGATCCGGAAGATTGGTGGGACGCTGCTTGTAGAGCAATACGTCGCGTTCTAAGCGTTCCTGAAGTGGATCCCGAGGAAATCGAGGGCATAGGATTGACGGGGCAGATGCATGGCATGGTCATGCTGGATGCACAAGGAAAGGTGTTGAGACCGTGCATCATGTGGAACGATCAGCGCACGGCTGCCCAGTGTGAGTGGATTATGGACGCCGTGGGGCACGACCGCTTTCTGGAACTTACGCTGAACCGGGCGCTGCCAGGCTTTACGGCGCCCAAGGTCATCTGGACGCGCGAGAACGAGCCCGAGGTCTATGCCCAGGCGGCTAAGATACTCTTGCCCAAGGATTACCTGCGCTATCGTCTGACCGGCGCTTACGCCACCGAGGTATCGGGGGCATCTGGCATGGCCCTGCTTAACGTGTCTGAACGTGCATGGAGCGAGGAGGTGTTGGAGAAGCTGGCCATCCCGAAGGACTGGATGCCTCACTGTGTGGAGTCGACCGAGATAACGGGCAGGATTACAGCAAAGGTCGCTGAGCAAACAGGCCTACCGGCAGGGGTGCCCGTCGTGGGAGGTGCGGGTGACCAAGCCGCCAGCGCCGTGGGCACGGGCATCGTGGAACCTGGGCTTGTGTCTGTCACTTTGGGCACCTCGGGCGTGGTTTTTGCCTACACGGAGGAGCCGAGCCTCGATCCCGAGGGACGGCTGCACACCTTCTGCCACGCCGTCCCCAACAAGTGGCACGTGATGGGGGTTACCCTATCGGCTGGCGGCTCCTTCCGCTGGTTCCGGGATTCCCTGGGCCTCTCGGAAAAGGATATCGCCATTCTCAGCGATGTCGATCCTTACGAGATTCTGACGGCAGAGGCGGCCAATGCTCCGGCCGGCTGTGAGGGGCTCTTGTTCCTGCCCTATCTGACGGGGGAGCGTACTCCGTATGCGGATCCCAACGCGCGCGGTACCTTTTTTGGGCTCACGCTGCGCCACGACAAGCGCCACATGGTGCGCGCCGTACTGGAGGGGGTCGCTTACAGTCTTCGGGACTCCATCGAGCTGTTCCACGATCTGGCCATCCCCATCCAGCAGGTGCGTGCCGTGGGTGGCGGGGCACGGAGCGTCATGTGGCGTCAGATCATCTCTGATATCTTTGGCATAGAGTTGGTGACCGTCAACGTCACCGACAGCACGGCCTATGGCGCGGCACTCCTCGCTGGCGTGGGCACTGGTGTTTATGCCTCTGTGCCCGAGGCGTGCGCGGAAACGGTGCGCATTACGGATCGTACAGAGCCCATCGCAGAGAACCAGGCTACGTACAACGAGTACTATCCCGTGTATCAGTCTCTTTACCGTGCACTCAAGCCCGCTTTCGATACCGTTGCTGCTATAGATTAGGGAATCGACGAATGATGGAGAAATTTCCTTCACGCCGCTCCGTTGTCATGGGCTTTGGCGGCGCGGTGGCCACAAGCCAGCCACTGGCCGCCCAGGCGGGCCTGCGTATGCTGCTTAGGGGCGGCAACGCAGTTGATGCCGCCGTCTCTACCGCCGCGACGCTGAACGTGGTGGAGCCTATGAGCACGGGGATGGGCGGCGATGTTTTTGCCCTCGTGTACTGGGCCAAGGATCGCAAGGTGTACGCCCTCAATGCCAGTGGGCGGGCGCCCTATGCGGCCACGCTGGAGGCCTTTGAGCGGCGGGGGCTGGATAGCATCCCCCTGCGCGGCATGCTGCCGGTGACGGTGCCGGGCGCGGCGGCCGGCTGGGCCGACGTGTTGGAGAGATTTGGCTCCTTTGGGTTGGACACCGTTCTGGAGCCGGCCATAAGCTATGCGGAGCAGGGGTTCCCCGTCTCCGAACGCATCGCTGGCTCCTGGAAGGGCACCGAGGAGTTGTTGCGCGAGACGCCTGAGGCCAGCAACGCCTTCCTGATCGACGGCAAGGCGCCCCGTGCAGGACAGCGCTTTCGCAATCCCGATTTAGGCCACAGTTTGCGTCTTCTGGCCGAGGACGGGCCCGATGCGTTCTACAAGGGCCCCATCGCGGAGGCCATCGTCGGCACCTCGGAAAAGTACGATGGCCTGCTGACGGCGCGGGATCTGGCGGATCACACATCCACGTGGGTGGAGCCCATATCCACGCTGTATCATGGCTATCAAGTGCACGAATGCCCTCCGAATGGCCAGGGTATCGCCGCGCTCATGGCGCTGAATATCTTGAGCGGTTACGACATGGATGCCTTGCCGTATGCATCCGCCGAGGCCTTCCATCTCAAAATGGAGGCCGTCAAGCTGGCCATGACGGATGCGGGGCGCTACGTGGCCGACCCCGAGATGGTCGATGTGCCCGTGGAGGGGTTGCTCTCCGATGAATACGCGGATACCAGGAGGGGGCTTATCCATAAGGATCAGGCTATACAGGAGCCGCGGGCGGGCATTCCGCCGCAGAATCCCGACACCGTCTATCTTTGCGCCGCCGATGCTGAGGGCAACGCTGTCTCCTTTATCAATAGCCTATATATGGGATTCGGCTCTGGCATCGTCGCCGAGGGCACGGGCGTCGCGTTGCAGAATCGGGGGAATCTCTTTGAGTTGAATCCCGAGCACCTCAACTGCATCGCGCCGCACAAGCGTCCCTATCATACTATCATCCCTTGCATGGTCACCAAGGACGACGATCTGGCCATCTGCTTTGGCGTGATGGGGGGATTCATGCAGCCCCAGGGCCACGTGCAGGTGTTGAACAATCTCGTCTGTCACGGTATGGATCCTCAGCGCGCCCTGGACGCGCCGCGCTTCAATTTTCAGGGCGGGAATCGTTTTCTGATCGAACCCTCCTTGCCCGATGAGGTCTATGACGGATTGCGAGCGCGGGGCCACGAACTGAGAAAAGGTTGGGAGGGAAACTTTGGCGGGGGACAGATCATACGCGTGGACCCGGAGAGCGGCGCGCTGTTGGCCGGCTCCGAGCCGCGCAAGGACGGCTGTGCCGTCGCCTTCTGATCGACGTTCGGCTCGCAGCATGATTCTGAAAGAAATGAGACTTCGGAAGTCTATTGCGATCACATTGTGAAAGTTAACTTGGATCGACTGTTCTTGGAGGAGAGTGTACATCATGCCCAAAACGATACGCGTCGGCATCATCGGAGCGGGAGGTATCGCGCGCCACGCCCATGTGCCTGGCTACCAGGCTCAGCAGGACGTAGAACTCGCTGCCATATGCGATGTGGTACCCGGGAAGGCGGCCAGCCTGGCCACCGAACACGACATTCCTCATGCCTATGACGGCTGTGAGGAGATGCTGGAGGAAGAGGAACTGGACGCCGTCTCCGTCTGTACGCCCAACTTTGCCCATAAGGAGGCAACCCTCATGGCGCTGGAAGCGGGGCTGCACGTCCTGTGCGAAAAGCCCATTGCCATGAACGTACAGGAGGGGCGGGAGATGGTCGAGGCGGCGCGAAAGCGCGATCTGGTGCTGCAGATCGGACTGCACAGGCGCTTTGAACCCGCGTCGCGAACGCTGAAGCGCTTTGTAGAGGCTGGCGAACTGGGAGATATCTACTATGGTGAGGCCACGTACATGCGGCGCAGGGGCATTCCAAGCTGGGGTGTCTTTACCCAGAAGAAATATCAGGGAGGCGGCGCACTCATCGACATAGGGGTGCATACCTTGGATCTGACCATGTGGTTGATGGGCAACCCCAAGCCGGTGGCCGTCTCAGGGATGACCTATGATATCTTTGGCAAGCGAACTGACGTGGTCAACACCTGGGGGCCGTGGGATCCCGAAACCTTCGACGTGGACGACATGAGCGTGGCCCTGGTCCGCTTTGAGGGCGACGTGACCCTCATGCTCAGAGCGTGTTGGGCCGCGCATATTGGGGGCAACGAGAGCGAGACGCGCATCCTGGGCACGGAGGGCGGCGCGTCGATGGAGCCGTTGCGTATCTTTAGGGATGTGCATGGGGCCATGGTGGATATCGCGCCCAGCGGTCTTCCCGAGGTGGAGCCGCATACCGAAGAGATCGCGCACTTTATCGATTGTGTGCGGGGCGAGGCAGAATGCCTCGTTGTGCCCGAGCAGGTGTTGGACGTACAGGCCGTGATCGATGCCATTTACAAATCTGCAGAAGAGGGGCGGGAGGTCCTTCTGAGTGAGTTCGATTACTGATTCCAGTATGAAGTAGAAGGGGAGTCCGGCCTTTCTTTCATGTCGCAACGATACGCGCTGCATGCGTTACGAAGGCGTTGGAGGTAATCATGGCTTATGTGCGCGTCTGTACGGCGGAGGAGATAGGGTTTCGTTTCCCCAATTGCTATGACTGTTCGCTGCCTCTCAAGTTCCCCTTTGGCAGATCGAGAGAGTTGGGGCCTATCGCCTACGGGTTGTGCGGCGGGATGTGTTTCGCGGCTTTGGACTACTATCATGCCAGGCTGCCTGTCCCCGGCCAGACGAGGGTACCCCGGCCTGGCGACCCCCTTTTCCGCTACTTGTGGAAGCGGCAGATGGATAGCTTCCAACTGCCCACAGGGCCCCTGCGCATACTCCGGTGGATGACCAGAGGGGATGAGTCGGTCGCTGGATCCACTATTCAAAGCGAGTTCCCCAAGTTACAGGACAGCATGGCTTGGCTGCAGCCTTCGGTCTTGCTGATGATCTATGCCAGATCCTGGGAAGATCCTACACAGAACCATCAGGTGGTGGCTGTAGGATACGATCTGGATGAGGTGACGCAGAAGGCGAGCATCTTTTTGTATGACCCCAACTATCCCAGCAAGGAACCGACACTGGACGTGGATCTGGGATCCCCATCTGGTGCGTTCAAACAGTCCACCGGGGAGACCCCGCGCGGCTTCTTTTTGCAGCGCTATCGACCCAAGAAAAGAGACCTCAAAGATCTTGGAGACCTTTGAGGTCTTCTTATGATATATCTCAGCCCCTGACGGCCACCTCTATACGCTTTTCGCCCAGGCCCAGGGTTTTTTGTGCATCCCATCCGTCGCCGTCGTCCTCAGTCAAGAGGGTACGGCAAAGTGTCTCCTGCCGCAAATAGTCCTCAAAGCGCTCCACGGCCTCGGCGAGTTCCTGATCCATATCGAATAGACCAACTGTGACGCGGTCGTCAAGATTATAGTCGACCTCTTGGCGCAAGATCTGTATGTGGCGCACAATGTCTCGTATCCACCCCTCGGCCCGGAGTTCGTCGCTGAGGACCGTCTCTATGCCCACCGTGATCCCGCGATCAGAGGCGATGGACAGGCCCTCGGCGGCCTCCACGTTCACTGTGATCTCCTCTGGCCCCAGGTTGATCGTCTCGCCATCCACTTCTAGGGAGATGGGCAGGCGCGCCCGCAGGCGCCTGACGAGGGGTTCCGCGTCAGCCTCGGCCAGGGCGGCGCAGATCTTTGGGAATTTGGCGCCGTACTTGGGGCCCAAGAGGCTGCCGTCGGCGACCAGTTCATAATCGACTAACGCACTCTCTTCCTCCACGCGCTCCAGTGACTTGACGTTGAGTTCGTCGGCTATGATCTCTACCAGGTCCCGCGAGAGATCGTGGGGCGCGTCCTCGGCATAGACCAACGCTTTGGCCAGAGGCTGGCGTACCTTGATGCCCGCGCTGTTGCGGGCCGCCAGGCCCAGGCTGGCCACGTCGCGCGCAAAGCCCATCTCTGTGATCAGCCCCTCGTCGACGACTGACATGTCCGCGGTCGGCCAAGCGGTGTGATGCACGCTCTCATAGGCCTCAGGCTGTACGTTACGCACCAGGTTCTGATAGGCCACCTCGGTGACAAACGGCGTTAAGGGCGCCAGGAGCCGGATGAAGCGCACCAGCACATAGTAAAGCGAGGCGTAGGCTGTCTCCTTGTCCGCGTCTCTCTCGCTTTTCCAAAAGCGGCGGCGGCTGCGGCGCACGTACCAGTTGCTGAGATCGTCCAGAAAGGCTTCGATAGCCACGGTCGCGCTGTAGGGATCCGAGTTCTCCAGCCGTTCCGTGCATTCCGCTGTCACCTGATTGATGCGCCCCGCGATCCAGCGATCCAAGGGGTTGTCACTCTGGGGCACGTCCCCCTCGGGGTTGCCGGGGTCGAATGCCTCTTGTGAGGGGGCCCAGTTGTCCAGCTTGGCATAGGTGACAAAGAACTTGTAGACGTTCCACAGAGGGATGAGGAACTGGCGGCGCACTTGGTCGGCCCGCTGGTAGCCAAAGAGCAGGTTATTCTCCGGCTTGTGTGCGCAGTAGAGCCAGCGCATGACGTCCACGCCCATCCTGTCCGCCGCCTCGTTGAACTCGATCATATTGCCCCAGCTCTTGTGCATGGGACGCCCATCCTCGGCCAATAGGGTGGCATAGCTGAAATTCTCCAAAAAGGGCGGGCTGTTGTCCAACACGGTGGCCATGGCCAACAAACTGTAGAACCAGTTGCGGAACTGGCCGGGGAACGACTCGCTGATCCAATGGGCTGGGTACCACTTTTGCCAGTACTCACGGTCCGAGCGATAGCGCAGGGTGCTAAAACTGACGATGCCTGCGTCGAGCCATGGGTTGCCCACGTCGGGGATGCGGTGCATCGTGGCGCCGCACTTGGGGCAGGCGATCTTGACGGCGTCGATGTAAGGCCGGTGAGGGGAATGGCCCGCAAAGGCGTCCCAGCCCTCGATGGCCCGTTCCTCCAACTCCACCTCGTCCCCGATCACCTCATAGTGGCCGCACTCTGGGCACTCCCAGATGGGCAGTGCCAGCCCCCAGTACCGCTTCTTGCTGATCATCCAGTCGTCCATGTTGCGGAGCCAGTCCAACTCGCGGTCTAGACCAAAGGAGGGGATCCAGCGAATCTGCTTTGTGATGTCCATCATCTGCTGGCGAAGGTTATCCATGTCGATGAACCACTCATCCACCAGCCGAAAGACCAATTCCGTCTTGCAGCGCCAACAGATGGGATAGCGGTGCGTATAGTCTTGCACGTGGTAGAGAAGCCCCTTTTCTTTCAGATTATCAAAGATAGGGGAGGCCACGTCAGGGACATACTTTCCGGCCAGCCACCCCATCTCGGAGACAAAGACCCCCTCCTCATCCAGAGGTGCGATCAAGGGAAGATGGTGCTCCTGCCCCAACTGAAAGTCCTCGGCGCCACAGCCAGGGGCGATGTGCACAATGCCCGTGCCCTCCTCCTCACCGACCTCGTCCCAGAGGATGACGCGGTGAGCCTCGGCCACCGTCTCGTCCACGTCGCGGATGAGCTCCCTCAGATCGGTGTAGCCGCCTGGTTGTTGCGCCACGTCGAGATCGTCAAAGGGACCATCGTACGTCCAGCCCTCCATGTCGCTGCCTTCCAGTTCGCCAAGGATCTCGTAGTGCCCTTCCAGGATGCTCACGGCTCCTTTGGAAAGATAGAGGATCTCATCGCCCTGCCGTACCCTTACATAGGTGATGTCGGGCCCCACGGCGGCGGCTACGTTGCTGGTCAGGGTCCAGGGCGTGGTGGTCCAGATCAGGAGCGATTCGTTCTCGTGTCCCCGCAGGGGAAAGCGCAGCGTGACGGCGGGATGCGTCAGCTCCTCATAGCCGTCGGTAACGATCTCGTGCTGGCTGATGCCCGTGGCGCAGCGAGGACACCAAGGCATGGAATCGACCCCACGATAGAGCCAGCCGTTTTCGTGGCACTTTTTTAAGAAGCGCCAGATCATATAATTGTTCTCGTCGGAAAAGGTGAAATAACTGCCCCCCAACTCGGGCATACCCAGACGCCCCACGATGCCTTCCACCGTGTCCGTGACCGGCCCTTTGGGTCCCTGTATGGTTACGACTTGAGAGGGGTCCTCCTCCAACGCATCAGCCAGCCAGCGCAGCCGGTCGGTGTTGTTCCAATCCATCCAGTAGCCCAGCCGCTTCGACTGCTCCGTCTGCAGCGCTGCGTTGCGCAGCACGCGCTCCTTACATTTGCGGACGAAACGATCCAGGCCATAGTCCTCAATATCCCGCTTGGACTCGAAACCCAGTTCCTTCTCCACCTCCACTTCTACCCACAGGCCCTGGCAGTCAAAGCCGTTCTGGTAGCGCAGTTCCCGCCCGCGCATGGTCCAGTAGCGGTTAAAGAGGTCCTTATAGGTGCGCCCCCATCCATGGTGCACGCCCATGGGATTGTTGGCCGTTATGGGGCCGTCGATAAAGGACCATGGCGGCTGCCCCTTGTGCAATTCGCGCATCTTTTCAAAGGCGTTGGTATCTTCCCAGAAGCGCAGGATCTCTTTTTCCTGGGATACGAAGTCCACGTCCGTGGGCACAGCCTCAAAAGTCATCCTTTTCCTCCTCACCGTCGATGCACCATGCAGCCAAACAAAAAACTCTCGCCCCGAAAAGGGACGAGAGACATGTCTTCACTCCCGTGGTACCACCCTATTTGGCACCTTCGCTACCCATGACAAACGTGGCAGGAAGCCGCCCTCTTACGCCTACGGGGAGTCGTCATCGCGCTCCCGATAGGTGCATCCCGCTAACGGGGGACAACTGCGGGCAACTCTACTCGGGATCGCTCCCTTTCGGTTGCCGGTTCAGGAGGGATTTTCGCTCGGCGAGCACGCGCCCGGCTTCCACCTGCCCCGGGCTCTCTGGTCGCCTCTACCGACCTACTCGTCTCCGTCACAACCTTTTGATATTTTCATTATAGCATGTTTAAGATCACGGGGCAAAAAAAGGACGGGCGATGAATGGATACGAATTCCATACTTGAAGTTGCCATCGTAGAGGCCATCCACTATCATCGACCTCACTCGACATTAAGTCCCCGTATCAGACTGGCAGCCTATATCAGAG
>JAYENT010000055.1:0-3007 GCA_034722245.1 Chloroflexota bacterium | reverse complement strand
GGCAGGTGGGCGCCCCATAGCAGCCAAGAGTGTCGTAGCGCTGTTGGTCGGTTATGATCAACAGGATGTTCTTCCTTTCTGTCATTTCACACCTCGCAATTGAAAAACACATAATCGCAACATATCGGGGATCTGATTCCTTGCGGTTATCATAACACCCCCAGAAGGCCGCCGCAAGGAGAATGATCTTCGAATCTTTGCATGCTATTGACAACCGTTGGCAACCCTCTTATACTGGTATTTGCATGAGGTTTGGGGAGTTGCTGGCGGTGTCGCATGATCAAGCCGATGGGAAATGGTTCGTTGTAGCACCAGGGCCGTGAGATGTCCCTGGTGCTTTTGTTTTTTGGGGGAGGTGCGAAAGTGGATTCGGGCATGATCAGCAAGATCCAAAAGTCCAAGCGCTACGCACAAGAGCCGGAGCGGGTGAGATTTCGCTCCTTCCACGTCATCTTTGAGGGTGAGCACGGCACGTATAACGTTACGTATGATAATGGAGAGTGGTCTTGCCAATGCGAGTTCTTTTTCCAGAGAGGCGTATGCAGTCACACCATGGCTATGGAACGACTGTTGGGTGTGATGCTGGATGCCCCGGAGGAAGAGGAGATGTCCGTTCAAGGTGGGTAGCCGCCCCGTTTTTGGGGGTAATGCCAAGTATCTTTTACGGCGAGGCTCTACGTGCTTAGCGTCGGCGTGGATATCATCCGCATCGCGCGCATAGAGCGTGCTGTTGATCGCTGGGGCGACCGCTTTCTGCAGCGCATCTACACGGATAGGGAGCTTTCTTACTGCCGGGGGCGTATTCCCGAACTGGCTGCGCGTTTTGCGGGGAAGGAGGCCGTCTCCAAGGCCTTGGGTACCGGCATCAAGGGCATCTTTTGGTTCGAAATGGAGATACTGGGTGACCATCGGGGCAAGCCCACGGTAACTCTCTCCGGCCATGCGTTAGCGCGAGCGCAGGAACTGGGGCTGGGCGAGTGGGCCATCAGCCTGTCCCACAGCGACGATAACGCCGTGGCTCTTGTCATCGCTACTGGCTCCGACTAGCGGCTGCGCCATCCGTCTTCTAGCTCACTGACGCATGGTGCCGGTTCCTGGCAGGTCTCTCTACCACACGTCGTCTTCGATGCTTTGGCGTTCGGCTTCCACTTCTTCGAGCCAGGTCTCCAAGGCTCGCAGCATACGCTTTGTGCGTTGGGGTTCTTTGGAGGCCAGGTTTTTCTCTTCCAAGGGATCCTCTTCGATGTTGTATAGTTCTGGGGCTGGCGGTGGCGGGACATCCCGTTCCGGTTCTGGCGCCCTGCGGATGTCGTCAAAGCGCTCTGGCTCGTATTTCAGCGCGCGATCCATGGTCAGATCCTCTTCGGAAACCTGCATGGCCTCGTCGATGCGTGGCCTTACCAGCTTCCACGGGCCATCGCGCATGGCCGCGTTGCAGGTAACCAAGGGCGTATAGCGGTTCCACTGCCAGAAGCGGGGGACGTCCACGGGATCGTCCTCGCCGCGCAATATGGGTAGTACATCATGTCCGTCGAGGGGCAGGGTGAAGGAAGGAACCTCTAGGTTGAGCATGGAGAGAAGGGTTGGCAGCCAGTCGGCAAAGTGAACGAGGCCGTCGTAATGTTGCCCGCTCTCCAGTTCGGCGGGCCAGCGGATCACCATGGGCACGCGAATGCCCCCTTCGTACACGTGGCCCTTGGCCCCATTGAAACCGCAGTTGAAGCGCGTGGTGCACATCTCTCCCTGGCCACCGAACTGGGGGCCGTTGTCGCTGGTGAAGAAAAAGATGGTATTCTCTGCGAGACTCAGCTTGTCCAGTTCGTCGAGGATGCGCTCCAGCCCCTTGTCCATCCGTTGCAGCATGCCGTAAAGCGTGCTCACCGCCTCGGTGAAGCGGCCCGTCTCCGCAAAGGGTGCCACGTCTTCATCCGGCGCCTGAAAGGGAAAGTGGGGTGCATTGTAGGTCAGGTGCAGGAAAAAGGGTTCGTCCCGGTGGCGACGCATAAAGGATACCGCCTCATCGGTGAACAGATCCGTCAAATAGCGCCCGTCGGCGTCTTCTCGCGTCCCGTTATAGTCGAGGTGCCAGTCGTAATAGTCCTGCCAGCCTCCACGAAAGCCGACGAATTCGTCAAAGCCTCGAGCGTTGGGGTGGTAGCGGGGGTCGAGGGCGCCTAGGTGCCACTTGCCGATCAGGCCCGTGGCATATCCAGCGGACTTTAGGATGTCGGCCAGGGTGGTCTCGCGCAGTGAAAGGCGATCCAGACCACGCCCCTCCAGGGTGTCGATGGCTCCGGTACGATGGGGATAGCGCCCCGTCAGAAGCGCGGCGCGCGCCGGGGCGCAGACACAGGAACCGGAGTAGTGCTGGGTCAAACAGACGCCCTGGGAGACCAGGTGATCGAGAGCGGGCGTATGTGTGAGATCGTCGTTAAAGACGCCAAAATCGCCATAGCCCATGTCGTCGACGAGTACAAACACGATGTTGGGGTTCGGACTCACGATGTTCCCTCCCTGTACAACGTACCATGAGAGCGCCCGGTCACCTTCCTACGCCTTGTTGCCAACGAGGAGCATCCTCACGCTATGAGCGCGGAAGTGGTGCCGGGAACCACCATGCATATTCGTCTACAGCGTTGGATATATCCGATATGGGTGCCTTCCATGCTGAAGGTCTAGGGGAATTAGGCATGCGCGAGAGACACCTCTATCTCCTCAGCTTGATCGACTTCCCGCGTTTCGCTGGTTTTCTCCTCTCCAGATCCAGAAGCAATCACTTCGTCTTTTCGAGACCCAGTACGATACAACGTAAGCCCTTTGCAGTGCCACGTATCATGTGCTGCCAGGATTATCTCCTTTATCTCCTCCACGGTGGTGCTATGAGGAAGGTTGATGGTCTTGCTGACCGAGTTATCCACGTAGGACTGGATTATGCTCTGCATGCTTATGTGCCACTCAGGGGCCATCTCTGTAGCTGTCAGAAAAAGACGCTTGATGTCCGGCGGGA
>JAYENT010000054.1:0-15598 GCA_034722245.1 Chloroflexota bacterium | reverse complement strand
GGCATCTTGCCCCACCAAGTGCTTGGCAAAGTGATCCTCTATGATGGCCGCCACGGGCCTGCCAAAGGAGCATGACCCCAGACCGTACGTCCCATCCTCGGCCGTTACCTTGACCCACACGTTTTGCCAATGGGGCTGCCATAGACTTCGATGTCGCTTGAACTCCCCAAACTTGGACATGGGATTCGCTACTTCGCTGTCGACCGACCAAGAGGGACGCCGTGGGGATGTCTCATACTCCCGCTCTGGCATCTCCAGCCGCATGGCCTCGATTGATTTGATCTTCACCGTTTACTCCCTCTATAGATTTGTCACCCATGTGAAAGATGAAGGTGGCGCAAAATCGGAATGGAACAAAATCGAATGTTTCCCAGGGCCTCCAAGTGCCGACACCTCGGCCGCTACCACCCCTCTCCATTCCATTCCGCCAGCCGATCAACTTGCTAATACCTACGCGGACGAACGGCAAGTTTCAATTCAGCTTCTGCCACCCCGTATCGCCATCTGCGCCATAGATGCGAACGCTCACCTTGGCGCTCGTCCCCGCCGCAGGATCGCTCCCCGTGCGTACGGTCACCTTGAACTCTTGCGGAACAAACACCGGCGTACCCAATTGGGGAGTTATCTTGAGGAACAAGTCTCCCTTGATCTTTACCGTCGGCAGCACCAAAATAGAACTCGTGGGAGTCGGCGTGGCGTCACCCCCCAGCCGCAGAGAAAGGGTAACCAGGGGTTTCAGAGGAAGTATCTTGATGACACTCTTGCAGGCCTCCAGGTTGCCGTCTGCCTTATCCTTGGCTATCCAGCGATCGAACGTGAACTTGACCGGCCCCGAGCCATCGTTCACCTCCGCCCACGACACGTACCAATCCGGACTCACGCCAGAGTTGTCATGCTTCAGACACACTTTCTGGATCTCTCCAATGTAGCCCCCTGTGATAGTGAATCCTTTGGTCTCGTTGGGTGCAAAATCAGGCTCTGGGGGCGGAGTCGATGTCGGCGTAAGGCTAGGCTCAGGTGTCGGCGTGAGAGTGGGAGTAAAGGTGGGAAGCTCTCCCGGCGCCTCATCCACGTTATCCTGGATGCCATCGCCGTCGGTGTCCTTAGATAAAGGACTGATGCCCATGCTGACTTCCTGTCCGTCCAGGAGCGTGTCTCCGTCCGTGTCGCGATTATTCGGGTCGGTGCCCCATTCGAGTTCCTCGGCATTCGTCAAGCCGTCCCCGTCGGAATCGGCAGCCAACCACTCAGCGGTCGCCGTGGCCACCGCCGCCGTCGCTTCCTGCGCCTGCGAGGCACTCATGGCCTCCGCCGTCTGGGTCTCTTGGGCCGCCGCCGTCGCCGACAGCGCCGTCTGCTGTGCCTTCCCCCTATCCTGGTACATTTTGTACGCGTAGGCACTTCCCGCACAAAGGGCGAGTATAAGTATAGTCATCAGGGGAACAAGCCAGGCGGGAAGAAAGGGAGTGATATTCACTGATCCCTGTACAGCAGTCGCCTCTCCGCTCGCACTGCGCGCCATCAGGTTAAAGGGCCGCGTCTGAGCGGTACCAATGAAGGGACGCTTCCCTTTCAGGCCGATGGACAGTGGCAACGTCTGGTTCTGCCCTGGCTGCAGCCGTATGTGCTGTGCCCCAGCCCGCATATCCAGCTCACCGCTGGGGTCCGACGTCTCAAATTGCACATCTTCGGGCGTGTTGCCCCCATTGACGACCGCAATCTTGCCCTCTCCCGTGTTGGAGAAGCGACTGGGCTGCAGATCGAGGCCAAGGGCATGAAAGGGTGTTATTTCCATTGTACCGCTCGCCTCTCCCCCCTGGTTTGGGTCAGCGCGCGAGGTTACCCGCACAGAATACGTATGAACGCCAGCGCGACTGGAAGGTGTCCGGGGAGGATGGAGCATGAGCTGTAGCCTGCCCGTGTCGCCTGGAGCAAGCTGCAGCGCGCTGTCAGGATAGGAAACCCATTCAGCAGGAATGCCGCTGACCCTGGCCGTAAAGTGGTCCACTTGTTTCTGCCGATTCAGAACGTGCACGGCCACGGCCTCGCTATCTCCCGGCGCCAACGCCACCTCAGCTGGCTCTAACGCAACCTGCACGGGCTGTTCCGGCCTCGACGTGGGCGCCGCCGGGAACGACGGCTCGAAAGCGGGCTTGGGTTGCGAGGGCTGCGCTTGCCCCATCTCCAAGCGCAGCCACCAGTCTCCAACTCGCGCGGAGCGACCCGGGACAAGGCGCTCGGGAACGCCCGGCAAGAGCCTGTTTGTACCCAGATAGGTGCCGTTGGAGCTGTTCAGATCGGTGAGATACGCGTCCTCTCCCTCAAACCTAATCTGTGCGTGGCGCCGGGAGACCCTGGGATCGGGCAGCACGATGTCATTTTGCGGATCGCGGCCAATGGTCACCCGGCTGTACTCTCCAATGTTGAACGCTTCACTCTCGCCCTCCGGTCCCAATAGCACGATGCGTCCCCCCACCGGCACTTCGGAAGGCGGAGTAGGCCAGGCTTGACTCGTGGGGACCGGTGCAGGCGTCTCATGCCCCATCATGGTCACCAGACTCACGTGTCCCCCCTGCGTCGCGGCCATTGTGGCTTCGTCCACAGGTGCCAACCCCTCTCGCGCGACCCTCACGGCCCGAGCCATCTCCCCCGCCGATTGGTAGCGCTGGCTGGGAGACTTGGCCAGAGCAGTCAGGATAATATCTTCCACCTGTGACGGAAGATCGGGATCAATGGAACGGGGGGGCGGCGGTGATTCTCTTGTATGCGCCCGGATGGCCTCGGTCAGGGTCCGTACCTCAAAGGGTAGCCGGCCCGTGACCACTTCGTAGAGCACGATTCCCAGGGCATAGATATCAGCACGGCCGTCTATCTCGCTTCCCTCGCACTGCTCCGGGGCCATATATGCGGGAGTGCCCATGGACATGCCGGTGATACTGAGGATGCCCCCTTCCGCTAGCTTGGCCAGGCCAAAGTCGGTAACCACAGGCTGAAAGGCCAATCCATCGGCCCCCACATCCACGGGCTCAAGGGGGCGCAGCATGATATTCCCCGGCTTGATATCGCGATGATACACACCGCGTCGATGGGCATAAGCCAGCGCCTCGGCTACCTTTTCCACGATGGCCAATCCCTCGGGCAGGGAGATGATATTCCCCTGCTCCGACAAAAAGTGCAGCCAGTCGCGAAGGCTGCGGCCGGGCACAAAAGCCATGACGATGTAGAGCATCTCTGGCTCGCTTCCAAAGCTGTAGACGCGCACGACACCGGGGTGATCGAGGTTGGCGATGGCCCTCGCCTCTTGCAAAAAGCGGTCACGGAAACCCTTCTGCCGCGCAATATGTGAATGCATAACCTTGACGGCCACATCGCGATTTAGCCTTATATCCTGCCCCTTATAGACGGCCCCCATTCCCCCCTGCCCCAGGAGTTCGTCGATGCGATAGGTGTTATCCAGAATCTCGCCAACTAAACCTTCCATAGCGACCTATCCCCGATCTACTATAATGCTTATTCAATATCCAACGTGTAGTAGACATGTGCCGGACAATTCACTTCGATTACCCGCTCCACCATACGCCGATCTATCTCCTTGCCCTCGGCCTTGACCACCACGTGAAACGTATGGGGACCCTCCGCGTTCTCGATGATCTCTGACGCACACCCTGTGCATATCTCCAGATAGCGCTGCAACCCCGGCTTGGTCCCCCTCGCGGCATACAGCCAGCCTGCGTTTCGCAGAAACTCGCGTTGTATCCCCCGAGGCCAGCGTTCGTCCACAATCTCTGCCAACCAGTCGTTGAGATACGCCAAAAAGCTCTCCGGGGCTGTGCACGGATCAAGATACAGATCGAAATGCCTGATTGTCTGCTCCACCGGCCCTATCAGGTCCTCGAATATGAGAAGGAAGCGCCCCAGGAAGTCGTCATCGGCATAGATAGGAGGCAAGTATTGCAGCCAACGGCTCTCTCGCACGGGCATTCCCACCCAACGCTCCGGCGATGGGGGAACGATCTCCCCTTGCGTTGGTGGTTGCCGTGGCGGAGAAGGCGTATATCTCCCTGGGGCGCGCCGTGCCCCCAACCCACCCGGCTCCTCGCCCTCCGTCCCCCCTGCCACCTCCTCGGGTTCCGCTTCCTGCACGGGCTCTGGAGCCTCAAAGGTCAGGCGAAAAGGCCCGATGGCGATCACATCACCATCGCGAAGCGACCGCAGTTCCCCGGACGGCAGCGTCGTCCCGTTCACCGAGGTGCCGTTGCTACTTTCCAAATCCTGAATGCGATAGGGGAGGCGATCACAGTAAATACGGGCATGTCGCCTGGAAACCCACCCATGTTCCAGTACCAGGTCATTATCTGGCCCCGGCGCGCGCCCGATGTCGACCACTGCCTCCTCGATAGGAAAGACCCACTCCGGCTCCCCAGGTGAAGTGATGTGAAGACTGCCACCAAAGCTTTCTGTCATTGGGCGCTTCCCCTACTCAATCGTGATCGTGACCTCGTGCACATCCGATACCAGTACCTCGTGGGCCATCAACTCGATCTTGGTATCGGCCCGATGCCGCGTATCATCCTCATCGATCCAGAAAAAGTCCACGTTCCGCACGCTCAGCAACCCCTCAACCTGCTGTATGCAAGCATACAGATCGGAGAGATAGAGTTCGCGACCAAAGGGCCAGCCTTTTCCGTCCGCGCCACCGCGCAGTGGATTCAAGAAGCGCTCCAAGGCAGCGATGATATCGCGTTCCAGCCTCGCCTCGTCAACTCCGCGCCCAGCAATGACCTCCGCTTCCACACGAACGCGCCGGTATCCGGCGGCACGTACCTCAAGTTGCGTGGTCAACAAACGTCTCTCGTCCAGGTACTCTACGATGCGACGACGAAGCCCATCGGACAAAGCCAAACTGGATAGGGGAATATAGCGCTCCGCCTGTTCATCGGGCAAATCGGGAACAACGATCAGATAGACGTGGCCAGGGCTGGGCGATCCGCCTCTTTCCTCCCCAGCAGGGGTTTGCAGACAACGCACCCGTGCCAGTTCACCACGAAACGCATGCAGCGTCAGATATTCGTAATCATCCGCTGTTACGGCCCGATAGCGAGTACGCATCAGGTTCTGCGCCCTGAACATAGCTTCCTCCAGCGTCTCCTCATCCAGCCCCCCCTGGGCAGGTGCGCGGTTGGTCACATGATCCACATAGGCCAGGGCGCTCTTTAATTCCGTAACCACACCGGTCCGCAGATTGCCCTCCGTGCCCCCACCGCAGCGGTAGCGAGAGAAGCGAACATCCGCCCCTCGGGGAGGGACGGCCCCGTAACGGCGTACGCTCCCGTCGCGCAGACGCAAGGCCGGCCCAAAGCGAACCTCACCCGTAACGCTATCGCAGACATAAACGGTATCCTCTGGCCCTGCCTCGCCAAAGTTCAATACTTCGGTCCAGGGCTCCCAATCCTCCATATCCCCGTTCCAGATCTCGATGCGTTCCTCCTCGCGACGCGGCAACAAGGGCGTATGTTCCGCGTAAAAGACTTGACCGGGAGAGCCATCACTGCGGCCCAAGGGCTCGTTTACCACCTCTGTGGCATGAGTAGCATGGACGGTACCTCCCCAGGTCACGGCCTCCACGCCACGCACGATGGGAGAGGTGGCGTAGGGACGCTGTCCCTCTTTAGCTTCCACCAATTCACACCGAAGCCAATACGCATCGCGCCCATTCACGTCCCGCTGCGCCATCGGGGGCACGTGCAGTTTGACCTGGCCGCTCCAACTCATGCCGCCAGTACCGTCCTCCTCCACATCCACCTCTGTCCATCCTGCTTCCGTCCACGCCTGCCAACTTAGGGGAGGCGACTCGGGAATGATATTACGCCCCCCGGCACGGACGCATTCCATATCCAAGCCCACGTAATGATGATCCAACGGCTCGTCAAACCCCAAAAAGAGCGCCTCACCCATTTGGGGTGACTCTGCAGAGAAGGGCATGAACTCGCGCTCAAGGCGCTCCAAGGCCAGTTCCTCGTAATCCATACCTCCCGAGCGCGTGCGGTGACGCGTCACAAGCCGAGTCAGTTGCGGCGGGTGCATGACAAGGTCGCCATCCGTGGTAAAGACCACGGCTACCGACCCATCCGCTCGAGAAGTGGAGACGGCTGTGCCCCTGGGAATAGTGACGGGCTCTCTCTGAGGAGCCGAAAGATAGAAGGTCAGGGGCACCGTGGCAGCCCGTGGCGCCTCCAGTTGAATGCCCAGCAACTCGAGCAGGCGAACGTGATGTTTGCGCGGCACCTGGTTCACTCTATATAGGAGCAGGTCGACCATCCAGGCGAACAACTCGATAAGGGTAACCCCAGGATCGCTTACGTTATGATCGGTCCACTCGGGACAGTATAGGGGAATCTTTTTCTTTGCTTCGTCGACGAGATCCTGAAAGCTTCGGTCGTCCAAGGAGCGGTCTGGCAAGGGCATCCTCTTTTCACTCCTCCGGAATCAAATAGAACGGGTATACGAGACTTCGCGCAGAGTGCGTCGCCCTTATGCGATAACTCACAGAGATGATCAGTCGCGCTGGATTCTCCTCATCAGGCGCCACCGCCACTTCTTCCAACTCGATGCGGGGTTCCCAGCGACCCAGGGCTTGGCGCACATAACGCTCGGCAAAGCCCATGGTTTCGCTGTTATTGGGGGCGAAGACAAGCTCCTGAAGACGGCAGCCGAACTCCGGCCGCATGACGCGCTGCCCGGGCGACGTGTTGAGTATGATACGGATGGACTGCTCGATCTCTGTCGCGTCGCCCACCATGGAAACCTGTCCCCGATTGTCCAATCGCGGAGGAAAGGACCAGCCCCTTCCGATGATGTCTGCACCCCTGTCCCCGTTTCTTCCATCCATTTCATCATCCCCCGATCAGCACGGTCCCCGTGGCCACCACCTGTCCATGGGGTGCAGGGACCACGTCGTCACACGTCTGGGCCATATCCCCGTTACGAGCCGCTCCTTTGCCATTGATCAACACGGTACTGCTTCCCCCCATGATGGTGGCCTGATTGGTGGGCGGCACCTGAAAGGAGGGTCCTCCTATGGGTATGTGCGGCGGTTGATTGACAGCCGTGCTGTTCATCGTCGCAGCGGGCGCCCCCATGATGGTGACGTTGGTGCTGAGACCACCGTTGATGATGCCATTAAAGACGTGACCCGGCGTTGGCGTGGGCACGGGCCCACCAGGCGAGGGCACCATGACGATGTGCGTGTCCACTGCCTGTACCGTATCTCCCTGCTTGGCAGCTGGCTGTGCGGGCATTGTGATCGACACCTCCTAAGGATTAAGCTGAACGATGGCGCCTTTGATGGTCACGTTGCCATTGGCTTCCAGGTCCATATTGCCGCTGGCTTTGATGGACAGATTCTGGTCGGCCTCAATCTCCACCTCACCGGCCCCGGTAATCCCAATCTTTCTTCCGTTGTCGTCCAACGAAACCGTGTTGCCGCCCGCCGTGGCGATCTCTATCTTGCCGTCATCATCATCGATCAGCACCACGTGACCACCAGCGCTCTCGATCCGGATCTGGGCATTGTTCTCTTCGGAAAAGACGATCTTGTGGCCCACCCGCGTGACGAACATCCGCTGCACGACCTTGCCATCGCTGACAACATCGCTTGCGTCAGCGGGAGGCGCGTCGACGCCATTCCACAGTCCGGCAACCACCAAAGGACGAGACATATCGCCCTGCTCAAAGGTCACCAGTACCTCGTCGTTAACCTCGGGAAGGCAGTATAGACCCCTTCCATCCCCTGCGCCCACACCGGCAACGCGCGCCCAGTCGCTCTCAATGTCCCCATCCAACCACGGGAACTTTATTTTGACGCGCCCCATATTGTCGGGATCGCCGTTGTTGGTCACGATGCCCGTTGTCACGGGCCACTGTGTCGCTGGAGGAGAACTGCTCGACAGCAGCTCGCGCATGGTGTCTGCCCCCCGACCCAAGACGCGGAAATGCGTCACATAGTCACGTTCAGAATCCCAGATGTGTGTGACAGAGGTGACCTTGTAACGACCGTTGAAGCGGTTTCCAAGGGCGCTGACTTCCACCAGGCAGCCTGGCCTCAACGCGGGAACTCCATCACACAACCCCTCAGCCTCAACAAAAGCGCCGTTGCGCTCGTTCAGGAGCGATTGCGCCAGAGTGTCAGCCTCGTCTTGGCTGCGCACCATGGCGCGCACGGCCAGGCCGGACGCGGCGCCAAAGATCTCTTCGGCTAACTCACCCCCAGAACCCGGCTCGCCAATCTGGGGTGCCACCTCCCCCTCGGTGGCTTGCCCCACGATCTCTCGCTTGACCGACGGATCCCATCCTTTGACTTGAATCTCGCTGACCTGTTCGCCCAGACTAAGCCTCGGTCTGAAGCTCCGGAGTTGCCTCCCCCACTCCAGTTCCACCACCTCATCGGATTGATTGCCTGCCCGCTTGAAGTATAGCGTGCGGTCCTGCACGTAAAAGTCATAGCCGATGCTCTCTGCCCGTTCCCGCAGAAAGGCCATGTGGGACTGACCATCCTCGTACACGTGCTCATGGACGGGGCCTGAGGGATCGATCTCGGCTTTCAAGCCCACCGCATCCGCGATCTCCTTCGCGATATCGCTGTCACTCATGCGTACATAGGCCTTGGTCTGGGTTCCCCTATGCAGCCGGTGTGAGCGATCATAAGCCCGGACCGTGAGGTCGGCCACCATATGCTCTCCAAAGTCGGGCTCTATCCCTACAATCTCCCCGATGAACAGAGTATTGTCCCCCCGCCCCTGCTCATCCGACACGCCCACGCGGATCTCGGCCCCCAGATCAAAGGGGCCCTCGTTCACCAATTCCACATCAAAATCATGCAAGCGGAGAGTGCACATATCGGGCAAGCGCAGATTGCCATCGACCTCGACCTCATAGAGATCGTCCATCACCTCCACGGGTAGGGCCTCGCCTGCGATCTCCACGAACAGTTGCCGAATAAATGCTCTTTCCTCGGGCATCGTTTTCCTAGAAGCTACTCCAAGGGCGGAATGCTCACCGTCTTGCCAATAGGCAGGCGAAGGGGGTCAAGAATGCCGTTGTCCTGGGCGATCCGCCGCCACTTGGTGCTGTCTCCGTACTCTTCCCAGGCCATCAGATCCAATCGATCCCCCGCACGGATGATGCGCGTCTTGGGGGCCACACCTCCACCTGAGGTGGGATTCTGCCGCTCGTACGCTTCCTCGTCGACTACCTGCCGAAACGTTACGTCCACAACGCTGCGCTCAGCCGTACCATCTTTGGCAAAGTAGGTAATTTTCTCCGTCATCTTGGTGATAACGGCCTCGAACTCGAAGCGCGCCCAGCGAAAGAAAACATGAGGAGGCTCCCCCTTGCCCGTCGTGTCGTTTGCATTGGCCACATCGATCCTCATCATCATCCACAAGTCCGCGGTCTTCTCGCGAACGTCGCTGAAGCCGGCCCCACCCTCTTCCTCACTCGTGTCAAACAGCAGTTTGAGACTCAGCGTCCGCGCCCCGCCTTGCTGAAAGGTCAGATGAGGAATGTTGCTTCCCTTGGTTTCCTCCATGCCATAACGATTCTGCTTGCTCAACGTGTACTCGTAGGGATTGAACATGCAGCGTACCTCTTTTTTGGTATTCGCGTTTACGATCACTGCCGGGTCCAACCCGCTGCGCGTTGTGGGCATCCTTGATCCTCCAGATTCTCAGACCCTCTGTCGTTACCAGCGACCTCGCCTACCATATCGTTCACGCTCGACCCGCAAGCGATCCCGAATGCGCCTGTAAACCTCATCGGCCAACTTGCCGAGATTGACCCCCTCCGTTTCCTCTTCTTCGCCCAGGTCGGGGGCTTCGGCCTCTACGCTCTCGACTTCCGCCGTAGGCTCTGCTGGCGCCTGCTCACCATCGGCCCGCCGCACTGGCCCCGGGGACTCCTCCCCCGCTTCGGGCGGGCGAAAGCTGATGGACGGGAGGACAAAAGAGGTCTCCACCCCCGCACCTTCCTCTCGAGAAGGACGATGAGCGCGGCGTAGGATCTCGGATACTCCGAAAAGGGCCTCCTCCAAGGGGACGTCCTGCAGGCCAGGTCCCTCGGTATCAACGGATGCATCTTCTACCACGTCCATCGCACCCCTTTCACGGGATACGGCGGACTCAGGAGATACAGGGGCCCTCTCCTCGGAGCGCTCGATCCTCTCAGACGACGCTTCTTCCCCTTCTCGCACCAGGTGACCAGGAGGCGTTACCGGACGAGCAGCCCTCGGCGCTCTACGTACCACCTCCGCACCAGGAGCCCTCTCCGTCTCCGCCTCTGCCCGCCCCTCTTCCCTAATCGTTGGACGGTCCTCAGACGCCCCCCTCTCTTCTGCCTCTCTCGAGATGGGCACTTCATCGACTCCTGCAGCAGGCATCTCGGTGGATAACCGCGTCTCCTGCGCCCGCACGCCTCCTTCAGGCACCTCTTCCCCCGCTCGACGAACACGGGGGCTGACGAGGCGCCCCGGCCCACCCGGCTCTTCCGTCACCTCCGGTTCATCCAAGGGGGCACGACGGGAAATCTCCTCCGATACGGCTTCTAGCGCCTCGGGCACAGATCGTCGCCCCTCGACTGGTTCACTTGGGGCCCGCCTTGGCGCCAAGGGAGATGCTTCCCCAGATCTCAGATTACCTTCGTACGACGTAGCACCAAGTCTTGTATAGACTTCGGGCTCACCAGTAGGCACCTCGCTTTCCGTCCCTGGAATGGCCTCGACCGCTGCGGGAGCAGACATGCCCGCATCCAGCGGCGGCTCTGCTATCTCATACTCAGGGCTAGTACGACGGCGGGCAATATGAGAAACCGCGCTTTCCTCCACCTCTTGGGAAGTTGGCTCAGAGGACACCTCGTGGAGCTCCTCCACTTCCGCCTCGGCCTCCACGGCTTCGGGCACGATTTCTTCCCCTTCTGCCACGCTCGCAGGGGGTGCCTCCTCGCCGCGCGTCGCAGCGCGCTCTGAGCGTACAATTGACGCGGGCGATGGCTCTTGCATGGGACGCAGCGTTGGCGGGCCGCTGGGTCGCGTCTCCGCCTCTTGCGTTCTCACTTCTTCCGACGCCATTTCCCCCGGTCTCTCTACGACGGGCACTTCTTCGGCCAACCCCTCCGGCTCTGCCGGTACATCCCCGCGCTGCAAAGGTGTCTCGGCCTCCTCAATAAGCGGCGAGGGCCGTGCCGCCCTGGGCTGCGTTGGCTCTGGGGCCGGGGACCGCTGTCGATCGGGCTCCTCCACGAGTTGGGCGCGCCGTCTAACAGGGCGGACCTCCCCTGGCTGCGCCTCGCCCTCTGCACGTGGCACAGCAAAGGGGGTTGGCGCCCCTTGCCTCTGAGTAGCCTTGCGCCTTGCCTCGGCGGAAGCTCTGGCGCGTTGAACAGCAGCCCGCATATCCGCTGCTCGCGGCGGCCCCACTCTAAGAGGCTCCGTGGAAGGCATTTCTATCGCCTCCGAGGGGCCCGTTTGCCCTTCCACCGTCTGAGGCCACTGACTAGGAGCGGCGGAAGCCAGAGCCAGTTCCTCGTCGTTGGCTCGGCGCTCCCGCAAAGGAGGCCGTGTGACCACCAGCGGCTCCAAGCGCCTCACCGATAACGGTTTGACGAGGGACAAAGTATATTTCTGCCTGAGACGGCTCCCCTGCTCCGTGGAACGGCGGACCGTGCTGAGGAACTCAGTGTCGCGCCCCATCACTCGGCGGGCAAAGGCCAGATAGCTCGCCCCATGTGCAAGGGACTCCCACGTGGTCATGATACCATCACTCGCTCGAAGGAAAGCTCAAGTGTCTCGATAGCCATCTCCTTGGAGGCGGCGTCGAGGGTCGGCCCACTCCACTTGTGAGGATAGGCGCCGATGAAATCCCAGCGCATGACCTCCTCGTTGTGATCATTATAGAGAGAGATGGACACCTGGCGGCGACTCTCGGCCACCTTGCCCTGTAGCACATCCACGTACCATTGCAGTAACCCACTCCCCGACGCCAGGCCGCGCTTGAGCACCACCGACCCGCTTTTCACACGCCCGGGGAGCATGTGCGTACCGGTGTTGAACCCACCCTCCTTTTGCTCCTCGAGCTCCACCTCCAGTTCCGGCAACGTACACTCGGTAAAGGTAGCTCCTTCGATGCCCTCAATCTGCACCACAAAGCGAAATGCGGCATGTGCCTGTACGCGGTTGTTCATGGCAAACCCTCTCTAGAACGCCTATTGATGCGTGCAATCTCGTGCACCCAACGCGCCCGATCGGCATGCTCCATGGCAAGTATCCGCTCCTGACTCCAGTGAAAGTGATACGCGATATAGGCTACCTCCTCGTACAACCTATCGAGGGGGTAGCGCCTCATTCCCCCAAAGGGACAACCTCGGCCTCGAATTGGTGCTCACAATGGGGACACTGGACCGTGATGCGATTGGCGTCGACCTCGTTGATGCGCCGGTAGAAATCCTGCAAATACTCTATATCGGCAGAGAACAGGCCCTCGACCACCCGGGGCGAGATCGCATTGAGCGTCCCCAGTGCCGTTATCACCCGCGAAAGCAGGATGATCGACAGATAGGCTTCGTTGGCCCGAACACGGGGATCGCGCAGAGGCGCGATCTCGTCCATGGCCGTGGCCAAGCGCATTCTGCCCTCCCGGTGCACACCACCTTCCGCATCTACATAGCCTCTGGGAAGGCGAAACTCAAATTCGGTTTGCATACGTGTGCCCCATCACCTTCTAGTTTTCGCGATAAAGGCCTTCGTGTGCTACAATCAATTCCTCAACGCCAAACTCGTTGCTGTCCGACTTTACGGCAGGGCCTGATACCTTGACCGGCCAGGCGTTGACGAAATTCCACCGCGCCACCTCTTCAAGGCTCTGATCGAACATGACGATGGAGCCGTTGTGGCGCGCATCTTCAACGTTTCCCTGTACCACTAGATCACGCCAATCCCAGATATCCATGTTGTCCGTGATCCCACGCTTCAGGGTGATGTTCTCCCACTTGAGGCGGCCTGGGATCTTTTGGACATGGGCATGCCCGCTGGAATCGACGATCTTGTGCTCGATAACCTCGTGTTCAGAACCAATGCCATCACATTCAGTAAAGAAGCCGCTGATCACGCCCTGAATCTCTATGGCATAGTGAAAACCCGCAAGTGGATCTTTTCTATTGGCCATGACAAAGCCTCCTAAAAACCTTGGTGACTATACGCCGCATTCTGTCTAGCGCTTATCCCTACTCTCCGCCCGGCCCCGTCCACTGGCTGATGCGGAAGATCACAAATTCGGCCGGCTTTACAGGAGCGACGCCGACTTCCACGATGAGCTGCCCCAGATCCCGCACCGCTGGAGGATTGAGTTCCTCATCACATTTCACATAAAAGGCCTCGTTCGGCGTGCGGCCAAAGAGCGCTCCCGAGGACCACACGGTCTGCAAAAAGGCCCTCACGTCGCGGCGCACACGCGCCCACAGATCGGGATCGTTGGGCTCAAAGACCACCCACTGCGTGCCCGCCTCAATGGACTCTTCGATCATGTTGAACAAACGGCGCACGTTGATGTAGCGCCACGAGGCGTCGCTGCTCAGGGTGCGGGCGCCCCAGATGCGGATGCCCCGCCCCGGGAAGGCGCGAATGCAGTTCACGCCAATGGGGTTCAGGCTATCCTGCTCCGGTCGCGTCACCTGGATGGGCAGTCCCGTTGCACCACGGATCACCTCATTGGCCGGCGCCTTGTGCACGCCCCGCTCAGCGTCGCTTCGTGCATAGACGCCCGCGATGTGGCCCGAGGGCGGTATGCGAACCGACCCCCTGCCCTTGACCATATCGGCGGTCTCGATCCATGGATAGTAGAGCGCGCCGTACTTGGTGTCATAGTTTGCCTCCAGGCGCCATTCACGCATCTCTTGAGGCTTTAGATCGGGCGGGCAATCGAGTATAGCAAAGGCATACTTGACCTGCTCGCAGTGCTCATAGACCGCCTGCTGTACGGCCTGCACGTCCTCCAGCGCCATCTCGCCGTTCACGTAACTGCTCATGAGATCGGGGACGGCCAGCATGGTCACCTCATCGACGGCGGCCAATCCCGCCAGGCCGGTCCGCTCCGAGGGCTCTCCACGATAGTCAGAGATGGTGACCGCTTTGGTCTCCACTTCCCCACCGCTCAGGCTGTACTCTCCCTCCTGAGGGCGACGCTCTGTAAGAGTGCCCGCACTCTCCAATACGGCAACCGTCACCAGCTCGGACTGGGTATTGACCACGGTCTCCACATTGTTGTCCCGTTTACCCAGCGTCAGCCCTTCAAATGTCTCGGTCGTTTCTGGGCTTTCGACGATCAAGGAGAACTCGGTCTCCTCTTCCGCATGCTCGATCCTGACACGGAGATCGTTCCCTGCCGGGCCTTTGGCTCGCGCGGTGATCTCAAGGGTGTCGGCGGGTTCCTCCGTGCTGCTGGGCAAGAGGGCCTGTGCCGGAGAAGCCAGGCTCGGCTGCTCTACCACGCCCAACGTCTTCACGCTGGTCACGTAGCAACGACTCCCCCCGTTCTGAAAGTAGCCATAGACAGCGTAGGGGAGATACGCTCCCTCGATAAAGCCACCGTAATTCTCAACGTATTGTGACCAGTTGGCGATAGCCACAGCCTCGTTCAAAAGCGAGACCGGCTCCCCACCGTCGACTGCTTCCTCGGCCTTTTCGGTGAATCCTACAAAGGCCGCCACGGCGGTCCCCACGGCCTCAATGGGCTTGGTGCCCCGATCCACCTCTTCTACATAGACTCCAGGAGATTGATAAATCGGCATTTTTCACGTCCTTTACTCATCTCTCCTAGCCGAGCTTGCACGCAAGCCTCGGCACCCATTCCCATGGCGTTCTTGCGAATCCACACCTCCTTTGCCTCTCAGGCCTCCAGATCGTAACGACTCCCATCGTGATCGGTGGCAGGAACGTCCAGCGTATGCTCCGATTCCTTGCCATCGACCTTCACTTGCACGTGGTACGTTCCAGGGACCACGTTGGGGAAGCTGTAGCGGCCATATGTGTCCGTGTATACCGTCTCGCCCTTCTCCAATAGGGTCACGGCCGCGCCGGACAGGGCCTGACCGCCCTCACCAGCCTCATGCACGATGCCCGCGAACTGGAGAATCTCGTCTCCCACCTCAATATCGTCCCTTTTGCCCACCCGCACCCGCTTGGTGAACACCATGGGATGCGCAAAGGCTATCTCGCGATCCATGGCCAGCGTGACGCGATAATTGATCGCCGGACGCAACTGGTTCTCCATGACGCCCCACAGGTCGGGCAGGCTCTCGATGGGCAGAGCAGGCTGCGCCGCCCGCGCCTTGATGGGGTAGGGCTGGTTGGCCAACGCCCCCTGGCAGACCTCCTCGGGCAGGGGCGACCTTTCGGCCAGTACGGCGAGCACGCGCCACAGAACGGCGTGCTCATCCGCCACCTGCCCCTGGGTCCACACTGTGATCAGGTAGCTGAGATCGTAGCGCCGGGGCGCTAGTCGCTTGGTCGCCTTGCCATCCTGCCCTCTTTCCACCGATATTTCGGCGGATCGCA
>JAYENT010000053.1:0-3068 GCA_034722245.1 Chloroflexota bacterium | reverse complement strand
ACACGATCTCCCAACAGGATACGAATATAGTGCTTGCGCATCTTGCCCGATATGTAAGCCAGTACTTCATGCCCATTATCGAGTTCCACGCGAAATTGCGTATTCGGAAGGGCCTCTACTACTGTGCCCTCCGCTTCGACCTTTTGCTTACTCGCCTTAGTCATACTATTCTAGATCTCTCCCTCCGCACCCACCAAAGAACATGGGGCTCATAGATTATCCACAACTAAGTATATCAAGCAATAAATAGAACGTCAAACCGCCCTTTTCCTTCCGAGACTGAAACAGGTAAATAGAAGAAATGCTAAAAGACATTACTAGAATAGAAGCGTGAACAGCACTTCGTGTCTGCGATCACCGTGATATGTGAAAATTCAGGGCAAAGAATAGAAGTGTGAGGAACGGCTTTATGATGAGGCATCCCGCTCCGCAGAGATGTCAAGGTATCCGTCGCCATCGTTTGCGGCCAAATAGTCAAAGTTCCTGCTCTCCAGAACTTTGAGCATCTGCTCTTGGGCTTCTGCCAGTACGGGGTACAATGCGCAGGTGTCCATCTTCTCACAGCCTTGGGAGGGAACCAAACAAGGGCACAACCCTATGGGGCCATCAACGGCCTCAATCACCTCCAAAAGGGTGATCTCTTCTGCTGGGCGTTCCAACGAGAATCCCCCTTTGGCTCCGCGATGCGAGCGGAGGATGCCCTCCTTGACCAGACTCTGAAAGATCTTGGCCAAGTAGCTTGAGGGTAGATCTTCTGCAGAGGCGATATCGCCCACCAGTGCCACTGTATCAGGGGGTCTCTTGGCCAGATAGACGACCCCTCGCGCACCATAGTCGGCTCCTCTCGTCAATCGCATACTCCACCTCTCTTTGCTTCTTCCTTTCTTAGGGCGATTTTACCACAACGAAAAGGTGTGAACAATCAAAGAGAACTTGCTTCGTCCGAATTCACTCTTGACGCTTTGAGGAGTTCTAGAGTATAGTCAGCATGCGAGTAAAAGTGCTGCGCGATCAACAGGCTAAGGAGCAGAAAACGATGGCGGCGAGATACAGAGTTGCGGTGGTAAAAGTAAAAGAGATTGAGCGGGCCGTCAAGCAGGGCCTAGAGCTTATGGGTGGCATCGAACGCTACGTGCGACCTGGCAACCACGTCCTGATAAAGGTTAACATGTTCAGTCAAGGCAAGGCTGAGGACGGAAACGTGACGCATCCGGGCGTGGTGCTCGCCGTCGCACGCCTGTGCCATGCGTGCGGGGCTCAGGTGACTGTGGCGGAGCGCCTCCCTAAGTACGACTACATCCTGCAAGGCTACGAGGCCATAGAAGAAGTCGCTGAACTCGTGGCCATTGAGGACCTGGAGCGCGACCTGATAGCTCTACCTGGCTCCCGATCCCTGACCTGCCAGATACCATGGGCAAGCCTCATCGATACCTGTGATGTATTTATCAATATCCCGGGGCTACGCACGCATGCGCTGACCAAATTCTCTAACGCTATGAAGAACCTCATGGGCCTCCTTCCCGCCGACACGACGCGCTACGTTCACGAGTTCGGCCTCGACGGCGCTATCTGTGACCTTAACTACTATCGACCCAGCGATTTGGTGATCACGGAAGCCATCTATACTTTGGAGGGGAACTTTCCCTCGGAGGGATCCCCCGTCAAGACCGACCTGATCACAGTGGCGGACAACGTCGTCGCCGCCGACCTGGTGGGCGCCAAGATCCTAGGGCTGGATCCACAGGAGGTCTTTTATCTACAAGAGGCCATCCGGCGAGGCATGGGGCCCTCTTCCCTCGACGAGGTCGAGCTTCTGGGTGACGATCTCGGTGCGCTGCTAGAAGATGTGCAAATCGCGCCAGCGCCCCGTGATCCAGAGCGTTACGCGGGTCCCTTCAAACTGCGAATCAAGAACGCCTGCCCCTCCTGCCGACAAGCGCTGGCCGGCGGACTGCTGGCCGTCAGCCACATCCCTGAACTGGCCCAGATGCAGGACGTGACCATCTTCGCCGGTCACCAGGACGAGGAGCCCGTCGTGAAAGAGGACGAAAAGGTACTCGCCTACGGCAATTGCGCCTATCGCTATCGCCATCTGGGGCATTACGAACCAGGATGCCCTCCCCTATGCTACCAGGTGCGCAAGGGCCTAGAGGCCCTGCAGACACGCACCATCTCTCCCTCCCTCTGTTCCATCGCCTGGCGTGAAGAACCCATCGAGACGGTGCTGCCCATAGCGGCCAGGGCGGGCTATCTGGGCCTCGAAACGTGGGGGCCCCACCTGGAACGCTACGTAGAGAAACATGGAGATCTTGCCTTATTGGCCACACAGTTACGCGAGCAGGGGCTCAAGGTGCCCATGATCAGTGCCTACTTTGACCTGGCGGACGATCTGGAGGGAAGCTTGGCAACCGCCCGCCGGTACGTGGAGTATGCCCAAGCGTTGGATGCCCCGCTCATACGCGCCTTTACCGGAGGCGGTGACTCCTCGGAGGCTTCGGTGATGACGTGGCGCGCCGTCGTCTCCGGCCTGCGAAAGGTGTGCTCTCTGGGCTTGGACCAGAGCATCGGTTTTGCCCTGGAGACCCACGCCGGCCATCTCCACGATACGGCGGAAAGCACCCTGCGCTTGATCCGTCAGACGGATATGCCCAACCTATGTGTGAACTTGGACGTCTGCAATCTCTACAATGCGGGAGAAGACCCCGTCCGCGCCTTGAAGAGATTGCTGCCCTGGGTACGCATCCTGCATCTAAAGAATGGCATCCACAGCGACGGTCAGTGGGAACCGACGCCTATGGCGGAGGGCGAGATGAACTATGAGACATTCCTCCAGGCCCTTGCGAAAAGCAACTATGGAGGCTACGCATCTGTGGAATGGTTCGGAGAGGATCCGGAGGCGGCAGCCTTTGGGGAGCTTGCCTATCTGCGCCACATCCTAGGGGACAAACTGAAAACTGGAAAAAGCGAATGAGGGTCAACCACGAGAGCGCTATACGTGAATGTGACGTGCTGGTCGTAGGCGGCGGCGGAGCGGCCCTGAGAGCGGCCATCGCGGCCTACGAACGAGA
>JAYENT010000052.1:0-16473 GCA_034722245.1 Chloroflexota bacterium | reverse complement strand
TGGGGGCGCTTAGGAAGGGGACTCCTCCTTCTCCTTGATGAGGAGGGTCCATTCCCCCTCCTGGGTGGTCTCGTCCTTCTGATTGAGCACCTCCAGGGAAAAGACCACCATGCCGCCGCCCATGCTGGGCATGGCGCGCTTGCGCTTCACCGTCACGTGCAGGTGGATAGTATCCCCGATGCGAATGGGCGCCTTGAACTTCCACTCTAGCCCGATAAAGGCCTGGGCCGTGCCCTCGATAAAGCCCGCCCGGGCCGCCAGGCCGGAGGCCATGGAGAGGCCCAGCAGGCCGTGGGCGATGCGCTCGCCATAGGGCGTGCGCTTGGCGAACTCGGCGTCGGTGTGCAGCGGGTTATAGTCGCCGGAGAGGCCGGCAAACCGGACGATGTCGCTCTCCGTCATGGTGCGCGCGGGGGTCTCTATCTCCTGCCCCACGCTGAACTCGCTGAAATATAGGCCATTGGTTGTCATGATGCGGGTGACCCTTTCTCCGTAATCCACTCCGTGGATCAAAACACGGCGCGGGGCACGTAGGTACGAGGGACGGCGGGGCTGGAGCCACTTTCTGGTGGTGCGACAAGGGACTATAATGGGGGCCAGTGTAACGTCAAGTGCATCGCACTTTCAAAGTGCAACGCACTTATGTTGGAAGACACGCAAGGTGTGAAAGATGACAGATCACTCTCAGCATGCGCAATGCGGCGGCACGCTGTGGCGCCTGCTGTTTTGCGGGGCGGTGGCGTGCGCCTTTCTGGCCGCGGTGCCCGTGTTCCTGCGCTGGTGGACCGATCACCGCTACAGGGGCTACACCCATACGGTGGAGGACGCGCCGGCCCGCGACGTGGCCATCGTCTTTGGGGCCGGTGTGTGGCCCGACGGCACCCTGAGTCCCATATTGGCCGACCGCGTGCAGACGGCGATGCGCCTGTACGAGGCGGGCAAGGTGCGCAAGCTGCTGATGACGGGGGACAACCAACGCGCCGACTATAACGAGCCCGCCCACATGCGCGACTATGCCCTGGCCCAGGGGGTGCCCTCGGAGGATATCGTGCTGGACTATGCGGGGCGCCGCACCTATGACAGCTGCTACCGCGCGCGGCACATCTTTTGCGTGAGCGAGGCCATCCTGGTTACGCAATCGTACCATCTGGACCGCGCCCTCTTCACGGCCCGCAGCCTGGGCATCGACGCCGTGGGCGTGGCTGCGGACCGGCGGGATTACGTGCACATTGAGGGGTACTGGTGGCGCGAGTTGCTGGCCACCACCCTGGCCTGGTGGGAGGTCAAGATCGCCCGCCCGAAGCCCATATTGGGCGAGAAGGAGCCGATATTTGGACCAAGTTCGTAGTAAGCGACGCGGCGCCGGCGGCCTCGCGTTCCTGAAGCAGTGGAGAGGAAGCGGTTTTGCAGGGTGGAAAGCCGTTTCGACCTGTAGTGATTCCCGCCAGCACCGCCTATTTACGGCGGTGTGCATCACACAGGCGTCAACGCCTGTGCTACCTAGCCGCGTCCGCTGAAGCAAACTTTCGGGGCCCGGGATCATTGTCTGCGATTCCGATATAAAGCTATTACATAAGCCCCATTGATGGGGCGTAAGGGGCACCGCAGGTGGCCCTCGTAGCGCTGTGGCTTTAGCCCGCGCGGGAGTTATTGTGATGCTCAGCCCGCTACACGGCCGCCGGTTGCACCTCGCCGGCCACGATGGCCTCCAACTCGGGGGACTCAAGGGTCTCTTTCTCTATCAGCAGGTTGGCGATGACGTCAAGTTTCTCTCGATTCGCCTGCAGCATCTCTTTGGCCCGACTGTAGGCCCTATCGATGACCTGGCCGCCCAGGAGGCCGGCCGCCTGGCCACGTCCAACGGCTATAACGTGCATCCCTGCGGCAGCTGGGGCGATAGCCGCAGCATCGGCGATTTCGCTGTGGGCCTGAACGCCGGTCAGGTCAGGGCCGCCGACCACAATCGACTACAGGAAATCGAGGAGACGCTGGGCGCCTCTGCCCTCTGGATGGGCAAGAGGGCCTGCAAGGGCTGGCGCCATGTTGAGGAAGGAGCAGTATGACCATTTCGGCAGCACGTGGAATTGCACGTATTCTAAAGGCAGAGGGGACAGAATGGGTAAGCACCTTCCCCGTTTGCTGTGTGAACAATGCCCTGGGCGACGAGGGCGTGCGTATGATCATGATGCGCGATGAGCGCTACGCAGTGGCCGTGGCCGATGCCTTTTCGCGCGTTATGGGCGGCAAGAAGATCGGCGTATGCACGGTGATGGGGGGCTTGAACCCCGCCGGCCTGCAGATGGCCTACGGCGCCCTGGCTCAGGCTTATGAGGATTCGTCGCCTGTGCTCTGCATCGCCGACGGGGTGCCGCCGAGCGACAGGGGCGGTCGGCGCTACGATATCACAGACGGATTTAGAGCCGTCACCAAGTGGATCGGCCACATCAACCAACCCCAGCGCGTGCCCGAGTTCATGCGCCGCGCCTTTACCCAACTGCGCAGCGGGCGGCCCGGCCCGGTTCTTATCACCGTGCCCAGCACCCTTGGCGACTATGAGGAGGGGGCCCACCCCTATACGCCGGTAAAGGGCTGGAAATCGGCGCCCGATCCTCACGACGTAAAGAACGCCGTCCGGGCTCTACGGGAGGCAGAAAACCCCCTCCTGTACGTGGGAGAGGGGGTCTACTACGCCGACGCCGTCGAGGAACTGCATCGCTTCGCCGAACTGGCGCAGATGCCTGTGCTGACCACGCTAAAGGCCAAGAGCATCTTCCCCGAGAACCATCCTCTCTCCATAGGGGTACGCGGCCAAGTGGCAACCCACTTCCTAAAAACCTGCGATCTCGTTTTCGCCGTGGGCACGAGCCTGGGCCGGGGACATTTTCGACAGACGATCCCCAATGCTGAAGAGAAGGTCATCGTACAATGCACGGTGGATACAGCGGACATCAACAACCGCTACCGTGTGGATCACGCCGTCATCGGTGACGCCGCCTTCACCCTGCAGGGCCTCATCGACGAGCTTGAAGAGACGGGAGGTCTCCCCCGGAATGAGGCCTTGATCGCCGAGATCGCCACGGCCAAAGAGGCCATGATGGAGAGGTACCGTCCGCTGATGGAATCCACCGACAAGCCCATCAACCCCTATCGCGTCTACAAAGCGTTGCAGGAGATGTTGGACCCACAAAACTCCTTCCTTACCCACGACTCGGGTAACACGCGGGATCAGCTCAGCACCGTGTATGAGGCCCTCTCGCCTCGCAGTTTCATGGGCTGGGGCGACGTCTCCACGCTGGGCTTTGGTCTGGCGGCGGCCATGGCGGCCAAACTGGCCCATCCGGAGTGGCAGTGCGTCAACGTCACCGGCGATGCGGGCGTGGGCTATATGTTGGGCAACATGGAGGCCCTGGTGCGCCAGAACATCGGCGTGACCACTGTGCACATCAACAACGGTGGCTTCTCTGGCTACGGCCCCGGCTTTTGGGGCCAGGGGCACGACCCCTATACCTGCGAGGTCTCCGACCACGAAGTGACGAACATGGCTGAGACTGTGGGTGGTTTGGGCTACTACGCCGAGACCGTCGGCGAGCCCTCGGAGATCATTCCCGCCCTGGAGCGGGCCTTTGCGCAGAACGCCGAAGGGCAGCCGGCCTTTCTGGAGATGCTGTGCAGCCAGTACCCGGTCTTTGGCGACTGGGTCAGCGAAGAGGAACACTAGAGGTGGCATCGGGATCAAGGCACGGTCGTTCTTTTCCCATGAATGTCCTTGCCATGCGACTTTTTTCAGGCTATAGCCACAACATTTGGTTGCTCATCATAGCCTCTGCCCTTTTCACGGGCGCCTATTTGGGGATGACCCTCTATGAGGCGATCGAGACATACGGTGAAGCGCTGCTGGGTAGCGATATAATGGAGCGGTTCGGCACGCGCTTCCCCCTTATCATCAAATTCCTGGACGCATCCAACGTCCTCGGCGAACAGATTCATCTGGAGGACGACTTTGACTGCAAGACGTCCCACGTGATCGTCGAGCGGGGGGCCAATACGCAGACCTTTATCTTTGCCTGCCGGCATTTCGCCATGGAGCGTTTGGATTTGAGGGAGGATCATGCCCTCGATCTGGATGGCAAGCGCTTCTACGTCCTGTCACAGATCGAAGGCTCGTCGCGCGTCGTTGCTGGTGAAAGCGTTGAGATGCTGCGCGCGGGGAACAGCTGTCTGCTTCCCGCCGCGCTGGAATCGGTGCGCCTGGAGCCGCAGGGAAACGCGGCGCTGCTCAAGATGTACGTGCCCGATCTGATGGCCAACATTGTGGAGCCCCTACGCGCTCGGGGCGTCAGCGACGCTGACATCGTGGGCCTGGGGGGACATACGGGACTGAACGATCTTGGATACTCTGTGTGTCGGTAACGGTGCGGTCAGAGTATCAAACTGCGCGATCTGGTATGACGGCGTGATCGCCAAAGGGCGAGGTTTGCGCGCCACAGCCTCTGCGGATATACTGGTGCCATCGTGAGGGACAGTGGCGTGCGGACGACATCGCCAAATGCACCCTGAATTCCAGCCAATCCAGCTTGTAGTTTTGGGGAGGTACACTATGATTCGACCGAACAAGCTCCGTCAACTATTGGATGAGGACAGGCCGAGCCTCTGTGTGCGCGTGAACACGCTCTGGCCCGATCTCGTCGAGTTTGTGGGTAGCTTGGGTATCTACGACTATATTGAGTTTGCGGAAGAGTATGCCCCCTTTGATCTCCAGGGCATGGACAACTTCTGTCGCGCCGCCGAGCTCTACGATCTGGGCACCATGATCAAGCTCGACCAGGATCCCCGCCTGTTCCTGGCCCAGCGGGCCATCGGTAGTGGCTTCCAGAGCATTCTCTTTGTCGATTGCCGTACTAGGCAGGACGTCGAGCGGTGTGTGCGCATTTGTCGGCCCGATACCCCTGAGGATGGGGGGCTGTATGGAGCCGCCGGACGCCGCTTTGCTTACGGGAGCAGCGGCCATGACGAGTTCTCCCAGGCGCTGCGCGATATCGTCGTCGCCATCATGGTCGAGAAAAGGGTGCTGGTGGACGACCTGGAGAACGTGCTCTCGGTTCCCGGCGTGGATATGGTGCAGTGGGGCCCATCGGATTATTCCATGAGCAGCGGTCTCGAGCGCGGCGATCCGGAGGTCAAGGAAGCCGAACGCTATGTGATCGAGACGTCACTCAAAATGGGCGTGGCCCCGCGCATCGAGCTGAATGATCTGGACGACGTGGAGTACTATTTGAACCTGGGCGTGCGCCATTTTCGCATCGGCAACGACGTCTCGATTCTCCGCAACTTTTGGCGGGAAAAGGGCACCAGGCTACGCGATATGCTGGCCCAGAGTTAAACGTCAGACTTGAGACGGTGGAAACCCCGCTGTGGAGGCTACCGCGAATGGAGGCGCACATGGAATACCGAAAATTCGGCGACTCGGACCTGGAATGCTCGGCGCTGGGGTTCGGCACGTGGGAAATGAGCACCACACAGTATGGCCACATCGACGTCCAGGAGGCCAGTGGGGCGGTGCACGCGGCCCTTGATCGGGGCATCACCCTCTTTGACACGGCCGAGGCATATGGCCCCTACCACTCGGAGAAACTCTTAGCTAAGGCGTTGGGCCCTCGGCGTAAGGACGTCGTCCTGGTGACCAAGGTGGGGTTCGTCTACGATGGTGACGAGATCGTAGGGCGCAACTCCCAGTATGACTATATCGTGGAGCACGCCGAGGGCTGTCTGGAGCGCCTGGATACCGATTGGATCGACCTCCTGTTGATTCACTGGCCCGATCACGACACCCCCTATGGCGAGCCCATCCGTGCCCTGGAAGACCTCAAGGAGGCGGGCAAGATTCGTCACTATGGCGTCTCCAACTTCTCCCCGGCCATGATGGACGTGTGTGAGAAAGTTGGACATCTGACGGCAAATCAGGTAGGATATAACCTGTTTGATCGACGGATGGAGCGGGCGGTGCTGCCCTATTGTCAAGCCCACGGTATCGGCTTCATGGCCTACGGCACGTTGGCTTTTGGCCTGCTTACGGGAGCCTTTACGCCAGAGACTACCTTTGTGGATTGGGACTGGCGTTCCTCAGGGCGGGCTTTTGGGCTGCCCCTCTTTGAGCGCGAAAATTTCACCAAGGAGTTGCGCGTCGTTCAGCGGCTGCAAGCGTTGGCCGCCCGGTATGATAGATCGGTGGCTCAACTGGCTATCGCCTGGATACTGAGCCATCCGGCGGTTACCGTGGCCCTGGTGGGCATGCGCAACGTACGCGAGTTGGAAGAGAACGTGGCGGCGGTGGAGTGGAAACTCACCGCCGAGGACAAGGCCGAGATCGACCGCATCTTTGAAGAGGAAGGCGTGCCCACGTACATCGAGGCTCGACAGGCACTCTAGTGCGGGACTTGTCAACGTTATGGGGATCAGACTATTGTTCAGGAGGAATAGACAGTGCGTTCATTTCACAACAGGATACTGCGTGCGAATCTGACAGACGGAACGATCAAGATTGAGGAGCTGGGCGAAATAACCCTTCGCCGCTATATGGGCGGTTGGAACATCATCGCCGATGTCCTACTCAAGGAGGTGCCCCAAGGGGCTGACCCGTTGGGCCCGGAGAACAAGGTGATCTTTGCGCCCGGTGTCGTGTGTGGAGTGCCCATCTCGGGGTCCGCGAGAACCGCTATGGGAGCCAAGTCCCCTTTGACGGGCGCATTTGGCGGTAGTGAGGCCGCAGGTTCCTTTGGCCCGTGGCTCAAGCGCTCCGGAGTTGATGCGGTTATCGTGGAGGGAGCTTCGGAAACACCTGTCTACCTATGGGTCAAAGATGGCGAGGCCGAGATTCGTGATGCTTCTCATCTGTGGGGCAAAACGACAAAGGAAACTCAGGAGATGGTCCGCGAGGAAATTGGGGACCGCCGTGCTGAGCTGGCCATGATCGGCCCGGCTGGGGAGAACATGGTTCGCTACGCCAACGTCATGCACGGGCTCAAGGATGCCGCTGGGCGCTCAGGCATGGGCGCGGTCATGGGCTCGAAAAAGCTCAAAGCCGTGGTGGCCTCGGCTACCATGAATCTGGATGGCGCGGATGCGGAGACAATACGCGAGATGGCACGCCGCGCGGCTAGGGAAGTACAATCAGGTGAGAGGGCAGAGGGCTTGCACAGGTGGGGCACCGCCGGCGGGCCCATGGAGGATGGCCTTCTTTCGGGCAACCTGCCAGTACGCAACTTTCGCGATGGCGAGTTCGATGATATAGCCGGTCTGGAGTACGTTATGGACAAGATCGGCGTTCGGATGGAAGGCTGCTGGGCCTGCGCGGTGCGCTGCAAAAAGGTTGTAGAAGCAGAGACCGATGCCTATAAAGTGGATCCTGACTATGGCGGCCCCGAGTACGAGACGCTGGGGTCCCTGGGCTCCAATTGCGGGGTCAGCGATGTCGTGGCCGTCTCCATAGGGGGTATGCTTTGTAACGCCTACTCGCTAGATACTATCGGCACCGGGCTGGCCATCTCCTTTGCCATGGAGTGCTATGAAAATGGCCTGCTGACAAAAGAAGACACCTATGGCCTCGATCTACGCTTCGGGAATGGCGACGCTATGATCGAGATGGTTGAGAAAATCGCTCATCGCGAGGAGGGCCTAGCGGACCTCTTGGCCGACGGACTGGTACCGGCCGCAAAGGAGATCGGCGGCGATTCGATGGACTTTGCCATGCAGGTCAAAGGGCAGGCCCTACCCATGCATGAGCCACGTCTGAAGCGCGCCCTGGCCATCGGCTACGCCGTTTCCCCTACCGGTGCGGATCACGTGCACTCGCTCCACGACACGGGCCTGGAGGAGCCCGATGAGAACGGGTTCTTGCCCAATGAACGGCTGCGAAGTATGGGCGTTTTAGAGCCCATGGAACTGGAGAGCTTGGGGCCAGAGAAGGTCCGCGCGGCCATGTACCATTCTATAGCGGTAGCCATGCTCAATTCCATAACCATGTGTACCATGCCAGGCTGGAACCTGCAGGACCTGTCCGATATAGTGCAGGCGGCGACCGGGTGGGACGTAACCGAATACGAACTGCTCAAGGTGGGGGAGCGGGCACTGACGCTGGCCCGAGTCTTTAACATGCGAGAAGGGCTGACAGTGGAAGATGACCGCTTGCCCGAGCGCAGCTATGGGCCCACGCGGGGCGGTGCCCTGTCCGACGGCGGCATCGATCGGGAGGAGTTGCGCGAGGCGGTGCACACCTTCTACGCTATGATGGGCTGGGACAAAGAGACCGGCGTGCCCACCGTGGAGAAGCTGCAAGAGTTGGGCGTCGGCTGGGCGGCAGAGTACCTGCCCAAATAGCGCGCAGGCCTTTATGTAGAGTAGAATATCGTGAACGCGACAGGGGAGACGTGTGGGCGCCTTCCCCGCTTTCGTTATCGAGGCATATCCGTCAGATGATGTGCGTCGTTGCCTGTCGCGCAGACTGTGTGCAGGCGTCGTCAATCCTGATCCGTGAACCCTGGACGCGCAAGCCAGCAGACGAATCTCATCCTCGGCTTGTCATCCGTCTCGTATTGCGGTACAGTTAGAAGCATGGGGGAGCCGGGGCTCATGCCGCATCTGGGCTGCTCTGTCCATGCCCAGGGGTCGGGCCGTCAGGCTGGTGGTGAGAAGTCGAACTGCCACGCGAACCCATATCGGGCGGCAGCCGTGGCGAAAGAAGGGGGATCTATGGCCGATTCGATGGATGAGATTTTTCTCTTGGAGAACGAAACACTGCGTCCCCTTCCCGTTCGCCCCATGCAGCAGGGGCTCTTTGGTGCCTCCCTTGAGGATGCGCTTCAAACGTTGCTGCAGAATTATCCACGGCTGATACCCGGAAAGCAGATCGATCCCGACAGTGACGACCCGCCGCGTTTTGTGCTGTTACGGCGCGAGATGCCGGTGGCCGGCTGGTCCCTTGATCACCTTTACGTGGACCAGAGAGGCATCCTGACGCTTGTTGAGACCAAGCTCATGCAGAATCCAGAAGCAAGGCGGGACGTGATAGGCCAGATCATCGAGTACGCGGCCAACGCCGCCGACGCTTGGGGCTCTGGGCGGGCGCGTCAACACGCCGCCGAGTTCTGGCGTGATAAAGGGAGAGAGTTGGACGAGGTGCTCCTGGAGACCTTCGATGATCTGGATATTGAGGATTTTTGGAGCACGGTTGAGGATAACCTGAGACTGGACAAGATGCGGCTGATCGTCGCTGCCGACGAGCTTCGCCCCGAAGTGCGGCGCATGATCGAGTATCTCAACAAAGAGATGCAAAATACCGAAGTCCTGGGGCTCGAGCTCAAGTGCTATGGGAAAGACGCGAGTTCCCTGGTGCTTGTGCCCCGGTTGGTGGGACAGACCCAAGCCGATGTGGATCGCCGCCGTGGAGGCAATATTCTGTGGAGCGTCGGGAAGCTGAGAGACGCGTTAGCGAGCGTTGAAAATGCGCAGAACAGGGAGAGAATCCAGAGAATCCTCGACGGAGCTCTCAAAAGGGATTGCTTCGCCACCAGCAGGTCACAGAATCCTGTGTTCGGCCTCGAGAGCGAGATTGGGCGTCGGATCTTTACCATCCGCCTTGATGGACATGTGCACATGTTCTTCGGAGAGAAGAAGTACCGTGGCGGGGCCGAGGAACGAGATGCGCTGTTCGATGAACTGAAGAATCTTGGGATGTTCGAAGAGAGTCTGCGTCCCGAAGATGTGATCGCATCGCACAATTGCTCTCGTATCCTCTGGGAGTTGGATGAGCAAGAATTCGCAGAGTTGCTTGATATCCTGGAAAGATACTGTAAGGCTTCACGCTGACGGGACGACGCTATCAATAGCTGGTACTGAGAAGCCGGCGGCGAATGAAACACTACTTCATCCGCTTCGTACAGGATGTGCGTGTAAGGAACCACAGAGAATGTCCTTGAATTTGGAGGGGGTTCACCATGACAGAAGGGCCCGAGGTCACAAGGGAGGAATTCAGAGTATCCGGGGCAGAGTTGGTGGATAAGGTCAAGGCGCTGCTCCACGAGGGCAACGTGCGCCGCATCGTCATCAAGCAGGATGATGAGCCCGTGCTCATCTTGCCCCTCACCGTGGCCGCCGTGGGCGTGGTCTTGGCCCCCACGCTGGCAGCGGTGGGCGCCTTTGCCGCCCTGGTGAGCAGTTGCTCCATCGTGGTGGAGCGCGTGGTGGGAGAATAGAGACCTAGAGGCCATTTCAAGGGCGGCAACCACTGGCGGAGTAGCTTAGCGCCCGTCATGATGGATTACGAGAATAATTGGCCAGTGAGGTTGCGCCGCTCGCCGTCGCTTGAACACGACGGCTATTCTCAAGGCATTGGCGTTTGCCTTAGCCGAGGATTGAAAACCCCGCCTGCCAAGAAACCCCGTTGGAAACGGGGTCTGCGGAGGTAACGCGCCGTTTAGTGCGTTTTTAACGCACTTGCTGACGCTAGACGTCGGCTTCGAGCCGACGGTCCATGGAGAAGTCCTATTGCCGGCTTATTTTCTTAATCTCCATCAGTCCTCGGCTGAGGATGGACCATGCGGCTATATCTACAGATCCGAACATAAAGAACTGCTCTGGATAGAAACCTGACGCCCAGGGCTAAACCCACTGAGCTCATGTCACAAAGCCCTCTGCGAGGGCTAAAGAAGAGCCCTACAAGGGCTTTGTAAAAAGTTAGAATTGCAGGCAATAAATAGCACGATAGCGATCTGCAATTCTAACTTTCATGAGCCTGCGGCCTTTGAGGCACAGGCAAGAGGGGTCTAAGAGCTGCTATCAGCGTATTCGCATCTGCTTGATAAGCAGATTTCACGCGTAGGCGTAGATTTCGGAAGTTGTGCACGGATCAGTAAAGACGACGTCGTGGCAGTACTTGTTTCTCTCAAATAAGACGAGGAAAAAACATGCCCAAAAAGGCCTTTTCTACGGAGAAATACCTGCAAGCAGAAGAACAGGCCATCCAGCAACGGCTAGAAAGGGTCGACGGACGCTTATACATTGAGGTAGGTGGGAAACTCCTAGCAGATAACCACGCTGCCCGTACCCTTCCCGGTTACGATCCCCAAGCCAAACTAAGATTACTGAAAGACCTCAGAGATCAGGTGGAGGTGATCTACTGCGTGGGCACTCCCCACCTTATGCGGGGGAAAACCCGCAGCGACTACAACATATCTTATGCAGATTTCACCATCAAAGCGCTTCAAAGACTTGAGAGCTTGGGCCTGCCTAGACCGCAAATTGCTATTAACCTTTTTACGGGAGAAAGCGAGGCACAGAGATTCGCAAAAAGGTTACAAAGTACGGGATACCAAGTCTTTTTTCGCCACTCGATCGATAACTACCCGCGTAATATAGACAGTGTGCTTAGCAAAGAAGGATTTGGGAAAGATCCATACATACCAGTGGAGAGAGAAATCGTTCTCGTTAACGGACCAGGACCCAACAGCGGAAAACTTTCCACTTGTCTAGGGCAGCTTTACCACGAAAATAGGGAAAGTAGGCAGTCTGGTTTTGCCAAGCTGGAAACGTTTCCGGTCTGGAATCTACCTCTTAATCATCCCGTAAACATTGCCTACGAGGCAGCCACAGCGGACTTGGGAGATCGAAACGTAATCGATCCCTTTCATCTGGAAGCCTACAACGTCTCTGCAGTCAACTATAACAGAGATGTGGAATCTTTTCCCATTCTCAAAAAGATCCTGGATAGATTATCCCCAACAGGGAAAAGTATGTACCAATCTCCAACAGATATGGGAATAAACGAAATAAAAAAGGGCATAATATGTGATCAAGAAATTCGGGAGGCTGCCAGGCAAGAAATAATATTCTATCTTTTTCATTACCGTGAAGATGTGCTTGAGGGGGTAGGGGAGGAAAGAGCAATAGAAAGAACAAAGACTCTAATGCAGCAGCTTGATCTAAAAGAGACAGACAGACCAACAGTAATTCCGGCGCGGGAAGCCGCCCAACAGGCTGCCTCCCAACCAGAAAAAGGAAACAAAGGATTCTACTGCGGAGCGGCAATCGAGCTCCCGAACAAAGAAATTGTTACGGGGAAAAACTCTCCTCTCCTCCATGCCGAGGCGGCAGCCCTGCTCAATGCCTTGAAAAGGCTTGCTAACATACCAGATTCCATAGATTTGCTTTCCGAAAAACTGATCCAGGAAGTCACAGAATTTAAAAAAAGCAAACTAGAGGAAACTTCAACTAGCCTAGATGCTTACGAAGTGTTATTCGCCCTCACTTTAAGTATGACTGCCAACCCCTCAGTGGAAAAGGCTCTCGACCAGGTTCCTAGGCTGCGCAACTGCTCTGCACACACGACACACATTCTAAACGGTGGGGATCAAAAGGCCTTCCAAAAGTTAAAAATCTGGTACACAACAGATGGCAGAAAAACAGGGCAAGTGAATATCTAAAACCCGAACTCGACTCGTTAGTGCAACAGCCAAGTGTTCACAAAATACTTTAAGCGGTGTTCGATAGGCAAGGCATTTCCGTGGACGGGGATTAAGCCTCTCTATCACCTGGATAGCCTCCACATCGATAATGGGGGCAAAGCCAGCCGCGGTTTGCGCTCCGTTAGGGTCCCCAATGCTGCGCGATGGGCCTGCTGGGGACGATAGCCGCCGGGTTCTCCTAGCCCCCCTCTGACCGGGTAGTCTGAAGGGTAGTTCCTATCCCACCATAGATTACCTGTCCTTTCACGCTTCATCGTTACAGTTGTGAGGTGAATCTAGCGACCTTATGCCAGCACTGTTCTGCCATTGTCCCGTACAACTCCGTACAACTCGCCCGAAGTACAGACCCAGCCAGGGAGTTGTCATGCAACGTGATCACTCGATGACCTCAAACCCCGATTCGTCCACCTCTATGCCCAGGCCGGGCTTGTCGGGCAGGGGGACGCAGCCGTCCTCTTCCACCAGGAGGGGCTCCACCAGCATGGGTTGGGTCGTCTCGGGGGTGAGGATGGGGGGATCGAAGCCGTACTCCACAAAGGGGCAGTTCTCCACCGTGGCCATGGCCTGCAGGGTGGCCGCGATGCCCAAGGCAAAGTGCGCCCCGCTCATCACGTGGGGCACGATGAGCCGCCCCAGATAATCCGCAAGCGTGGCAGCCTTGCGCACGCCGATGATCCCATAGTTGCCGCCCAGGATCACGTCGGGCTGGATGATATCGTAGGCCCCACGCAGGAGATGCTCCCGAAAGTCATATACCGTGGGTGTGTGCTCCCCACCGGCGATAAACATATCCACCATGGCAGCGATGTCGGCCAGGCCCTCCACGTCCTGTCGTGGCAGGGGCTCCTCCAGGTAGTACACGTCGAATGCATCCAGCATCTGGGCCACCTGCTCGGCCGTAGAGCGCGGCCAAAAGGGATAACCCTCGCAGGCGTTGTTCTGGTTGGCGTCCACGAGGATTTTCAAGTCATCGCCCGCCGCCTCACGCACGGCCTCCACGATGGCCACGTCATCCCAGGGATCGGGCCGATGCAGCCGCAGTTTCACCGCCTTGAAGCCCTCCTCCATGATAGCCAGCACGTGATCGGCCGTCTCCTCCGCCTCCATGAGCCTGCTCGTGGCAGCGTACACGGGCACGCGATCTGTGGACGCGCCCAACAACTCGTAGATGGGCAGGCCGGCCGCCTTGCCCACGATGTCCCACAGGGCGATCTCCAGCCCCGAGGCGCCGTGTCCCGAATTGCCCGCCCGCCGTCCGCTCATGTATTTCTCCCAAAAGTCTCCTACATGAAAGGGGTCAACCCCCTCGAGTATGCTTGGATCGCGGGCTCCCGTGTCGGGTCCGTAGCCCACGATGCCCTCATCCGTATACACCTTGTAGAAAGAGAACGTGAAGGACGTTATGGGCGTAGCCTTGGGTCCGCGCCATGCCGCCCGCCAGGGATCGGGAAGTGTGAGGGCCTCCTTGCTGCGCAAAAGCTCTACCTTGGTCACTTTCATATCGCTCACCTCGTTTGCCAAGTCGATGAATTGCGAATCCTACGTTGTACCCGCTGAGAAGCGTATAATGCTCTGCATATTGCCGACACTTCCACTGCAAATGAGAACAGAGGACATGGTTCTAAGCGCAAAAGCGGCCTATCGCGCGTATACAGCATATAAGTGCCAGAGGTCTCAACGTGCGCCCTCGAGGGCGGCTCGCCAGCCAGCCTGTGCTTGTTGGTGACCAGCGCCAGCCCTTGCGCCCCATGCCACCCCTCCCACACATTACGGGAATCTTGTGCCCCTTATTCTCTATAGGTACTCTTTCAGGCGCTCGGCCACGGGGCGGTTCATGCCCGGTGCAACGGCCAGTTCCTCCACCGTGGCTTTGCGAATGCCCTCCAGGGAGCCAAAGGTCTTCAAGAGGCTCTGGCGGCGCACCGGCCCCACGCCGGGGATCTCTTCCAGGATGGAGTTCATACCCTTCTTGCGGCGCAACTTGCGGTGGTAGCTGATGGCAAAGCGGTGGGCCTCGTCGCGAATGCGTTGCAGCAGATAGAGGGCCTCCGAACGGCGCGGCAGCAGGATGGGTGCTGCGCGACCCGGCACAAAGAGGGCCTCCTCCCGCTTGGCCAGGGCCGCTGTGGGTATGTGATCCACGCCCAGTTCCACCATTACCTGACGGGCGGCGTTCAGTTGCCCCTTGCCGCCATCGAGGAGGACGAGGTCGGGCATGATGGCCCAACGGCTCTCCTTGCCCTCCTCCCGTTTTCTGGCTTGCGCCTCATGAGCGCGCTTGAAACGGCGCTGCAGCACCTCGGCCATGGCTGCATAGTCGTCCGGACCATGCACCGTGCGCACCCGAAAGCGCCGATAATCCTGCTTGCTGGGCACCCCCTTGACGAATACCACCCGACTCCCTGTGGTGGCCACGCCCTGGGTGTTAGAGATGTCGTAGCACTCGATTCGCGTGGGGGGATGCTCCAGATCAAGGGCCTCCTGGAGTTCCGCGAGGGCTTGGGTCTGCTTGTTGGTATCGGCATCCCATTCGGCGCGCACCTTTTTCAGCGTCTCCACGGCGTTCTCCACGGCCATGCGCATGACGGCCTCTTTCTCGCCGCGCCGTGGAACTTTGATCAGCACCTTATCCCCTCGCTTGCGGCGCAGCCAGCGCTGGATCACGGCCAGTTCGTCCAGATCGCTCTGCACCAGGATTTCGGGGGGCACCTGGGCGGCCTCGTCGTAGAACTGCTTGACAAAGGAGGTCATGATCTCTGCATCGTCCTCCTCGTCCACGCCACTGAGCAGGAAATACTCGCGTCCGATGAGGCGGCCTCCGCGCACGAAGAATACCTGTACACACGCCTCCCGCTCGTCGCGGGCAAAGGCGATGAAATCGTGATCCTTCAGATGGCCGGAGACGATGCGCTGCTGCTGAATGATGTGCTCAATGGCCGAGATCTGGTCGCGTAGATGGGCTGCAGTCTCGAAATCGAGGGCCTCGGCCGCATCCTCCATCTTACCACGCATCTCCTCAATGATCTGCTCCTGTTTGCCCTCCAAGAAGAGACACGCCCTCTCGATGGTTGCTCGATATTCCTCGCGGCCCACGGCACCTATGCACGGCCCTCCGCAGCGGCCGATGTGATAGTAGAGGCAGGGGCGGCTATCGTGGCCTGTGATCTCACGATCACAGGTGCGGTAGGGAAAGAGGCGTCGCAACAGATCCAGGCTCTGGCGCACAGCTCGGGAGGAGGCGAAAGGACCAAAATAGCGCGCCCCATCCTGCATCATCTTGCGCACCATATAGATGCGGGGGAAATCCTCCTGCACGCTCACCTTGATGTAGGGGTAGCGCTTGTCGTCCTTGAGGCGCACGTTGTAGCGGGGCTTGTAGCGCTTGATCAACTGGCTCTCCAGGATCAGCGCCTCCAGTTCCGACTCGGTGACGATCCATTCCAGATCATCGATCTCACTCACCAGACGTCGCGTCTTGGGCGTGTGGGAAGCGGACTCTTGAAAGTAGGAACGCACCCGGTTACGCAGCACCACGGCCTTCCCCACATAGATCACGTCGTCGTTGGCATCCCGCATCATATAGACGCCAGGCTTTGGGGGAACCCCGGCCAGGCGCGTCTCGATGTGCGCGTTCGCATTCATGGGGTCACCGCACCGAGCCTGCTTGGGCGGCGCCCCCCACGTGTCACGCGCAGCGTGTTTCCAGGCACCTGAGCCTGTTCGCCCAGACAGGGGCAGACCAGCGCGCCGATATTCACTTTACCGTCCACAACGCACACGGCGAGCATATGCTCCTTAACGGATTACCGGATGTCCGTATTATAGTCGAGAAGAGAGGATAAGGGCAATTTACATAGTCCGTTTGGCTTTTGGGAAGAAGTCATATAGACTTGGGGGCAGGAGGTGAAGCCCCACGAATACGATGAACCACGGCAGGGCCACCATGAGGGATGTTCTG
>JAYENT010000051.1:0-16636 GCA_034722245.1 Chloroflexota bacterium | reverse complement strand
CGGCCACCCGTGCGGCGGTTGAGGAAGGCGTCGTGGCTGGCGGTGGCGTGACTCTCGTCAACGCCATCTCTGCCCTGGACGATCTGGAATTGGCTCTCCCCGATGAGAATACCGGAGTCGAGATTGTACGTCGCGCCTTGGTACAGCCCTTGAAGGGCATCGTGGAGAATGCGGGCATGGATGGATCGGTCGTATTGTCCGATATCCGTCGCAAGCACGATGAGACGGGTGATGTTTCTATCGCCTACGACGTGATGAGCAACGAGTACATCTCCATGTTCGAGGCGGGGATCGTCGATCCCTGTAAGGTGACCCGTTCGGCGGTGGAGAACGCGGCGTCCATCGCGGCTATGATCCTGAGCACCGAGGCGCTCATCACCGACATTCCCGAGCCCCAGGCACCCGCGGGCGGCGCGCCCGGCGGTGGCGGGATGGGTGGCATGGGCGGCGGAATGCCCCCCATGTAATACGGTTCACAGAGCACAAAAAGCCCTCCTCTTTGAAACGGAGGGCTTTTTACTTGCGGATAAGAAAAGCTCCTCCGCAGAAAGAATTTGCGGAGGAGCTTTTGAAATGCAGTCCTCTTATCTCGACATTACTTGGTCTTGATCTTGATCGTTTTGGGCTTGGCCTCCTCCTGCTTGGGAATCTGCAGTGTGAGGATACCCTGGTCAAAGGAAGCTTCTGCCTTGTTCGCGTCCACAGGCGCGTTCAACTGCACGCTGCGGTTGAAAGTGCCATAGGGCCTTTCCTGCAAGACATAGTCCACATTCTCCAGTGGCCCCTCGACCTCACCTCTGATGTTGAGGGTATTGCCCTCGACGGTGATATCCATGCTGTCCGGATCCACCCCGGGAACCGCCACGGTGACTATCACTTCCTCATCCGTCTCGTACACGTCCATGGGGACGTTGTATCGCATCTCTTCCGCTTCCCACCGCCTACGAGGACGGACAAAGCTCTCCTCGAACAGGCGATCCATCGCTTCGCGCAGCGTCATCATATCCCTAAAAGGCTCCCAGCGCATGAGTGACATGTTGCCTCCTTTCAGCAATCTCTTTTAGCGATCTACTGAAATATACCCTTGTACGTCTACTTGGCCTGTATTTTGATCGTCTTACGTCTCTGCTCTTCCGGTTTGGGAAAGGTGAGGGTCAGCACGCCATTTTCGTACTCTCCCTCCGCTTTGTTGGAGCTCAATCCAGGCAGCGTGAGACTGCGATAAAAGCGGCCATAGGCGCGCTCGCGACGGACATAGTCTCTGTCCGTTTCCTCCTCACGCTCAATCTCCCCTTTGATGGTGAGGGTGTTCTCTTCCACCGTCACATCGATATCGTCCGGGTCAATACCGGGGATAGCAACCTTGACGACGACCTCCTCATCTGTCTCATACACATCCATGGCCGGCGTCATGTCGCCCCAGCCCCAGAACGGGCTCTCTGTAAACAGGCTTGGGAAACGACCTACCTCGGGGAAGGCTACTGCACCTTCACCAGGTTCTCTCCTGATCAGGCTGCTCATGGTGCCTCCTTTCAAATAGTCAATCCACCTTTCTGGATGCCTCTTACTTTTGCATTCACTATTATAGCATATTAAGAACGCCTTGTCAAGTATCGTTATCTGTCCTTTCAAAGAAAAGTTGATAATATTATTATAAGGATACTTGACAGGACGAAAACAAAAGCGTATAATGTATGCGCATTCTGAGAGCATGACATCGGTTTTTCTCTGGCTAGGTAGGGATGGCGCATGGAGTATAAGGATTATTATAGCATTCTTGGCGTGAGTGAGGATGCGTCTCAAGAGGAGATCCGGAAGGCATATCGGCGTTTGGCGCGCAAATACCATCCAGATGTGAATCCAAACAACAAGGAGGCAGAAGAGCGCTTTAAGGAGATAAACGAGGCCTATGAGGTTCTGCGGGATCCCGAGAAGCGAAGCAAGTACGACCGACTGGGTGCTAACTGGAACCGTTATCAGCAGGCCGGTGGCCAAGGAGGATTTGATTGGTCCCAATGGGCCTCCCAGGCAGCGGAGGGTGGACGAGGGCGTACCCGAACCTACACCACCTACGGCGATATGGGCGATCTCTTTGGGGAAGGAGGCTTTTCGGACTTTTTCCAGTTCATCTTTGGTGGTGGAGGGCCCATGCGGGGCGCTACGCGCCAGGAGACACCCTTTGCCAGGGCAGGGCGCGATGTGGAGCACCCCGTTCATATTACACTCGAAGAGGCATACCATGGCACGACGCGCGTGCTCCAGGTGGGCGAGCGGCGGCTGGAGGTCAAGATTCCACCTGGTGTGCGCGAGGGCTCCCGGGTCCGCGTAGCGTCGGCTGGAGAACCGGGGCGCGGAGGAGGAGCGGCAGGCGATTTGTACCTTGTCATCTCTATCCAGGACCATCCCCTCTTTGAGCGTGAGGGGAACGATCTGCGCATGGAGCTTCCCGTGAGCCTTTACACGCTGGTGTTAGGCGGGGAGGCTATCGTGGAGACCATGGATGGACGCGTCTCCCTCACCATACCGCCAGAGACAAAGGGGGGACAGACCTTCCGGCTCCGAGGCAAGGGGATGCCCGCTCTGCGCGATCCTTCACGGCACGGGGACCTGTATGTGACTGTACGCGCCAGCGTTCCTCAAAATCTCAACAGCAAGGAGAAGGAGCTATTCCGTCGGCTGGCCGGAATGCGAGAGTAGGAGAATATGTTACAGAAGAAGCCGCAATGTATCCTAGTGGGCCTTATGCTGGCCATTATTATTCCTATATTATCGGCCTGTGTGTTTTCGGCACCCTCTTTGGGGAGCGCCGCCTTTTCCGCTGCAACGCCGCAAGCCGCCGCAGAGCCCACGAATTACGGCCCGACGTCGACGGCGGCCTCCTCGATGGTTGGTGCCGAGCCGGCAGCGATCGATGGGGAGAGCTACTTTAACCCCGTCGAGGCCCAGACCATTGATGTCTATGAAAGGGCCGGCCCTTCTGTGGTGCATATCACCAGCCGCGTGATCACACTAGACTTTTTTGGTGGGTTGACTCCCTCCGAGGGCACAGGTTCGGGCTTTGTCATCGACGAGGAAGGACATATCGTCACCAACTATCATGTGATCGAGGGTGCCGAGTCCATAGAGGTCACCCTGATGGATAAGACCGTGGCCGACGCGGAGGTCGTGGGCGTTGATCCCCTGAACGACCTGGCGGTCATCCGCGTTGACGTCTCCTCCGATAAATTACACCCGCTGGAGATGGAGGAGGGCGAGCTCAAGGTCGGGCAACAGGCCATAGCTATTGGGAATCCTTTTGGCCTGGACTGGACGCTGACCGTAGGCGTCATCAGCTCCCTTGGCAGGCCCCTGGAGGTGTCGGACGACCGCGTCATCTATGACGTGATCCAGACCGATGCGGCCATCAATCCGGGGAATTCGGGAGGTCCTCTGCTTAGTTCTAGAGGGCGGGTCATTGGCGTCAATACCGCGCTCCAACGGGGAGCAGAGAATATCGGCTTTGCCATCCCCCTCTCGACGCTGAAGCGTGTGGTACCAGAGCTGATAGAGAAGGGAAGATATCGGCATCCGTGGCTGGGGGTCTCCGGATACACCCTGTTTCCCGAGCTATCACGCCGGCTCGATTTACCCGTGGAGCGGGGCTTGCTCATCACCCGCGTCACCCCGGGCAGCCCCGCCGCAAAGGCAGGGCTGCGTGGCGCAACACGTCGCGTGGAATTGGGCAACGTACGCGTGCTGGCAGGGGGCGATATCATCGTCAAGATCGATGATGTGATCATCGATAGCAACGAGACCCTCAGGGAGTTCCTGGAGACGAAAACGCGCTTTGGACAGGGGGTGGAGGTGATCTTTTATCGGGGGGGCAAAAAGATGAGCGCGCACGTGGTATTAGGAGAACGACGTTTATGAGATGGCGGGACGTGGTGGTGGATCATGGCAGGAAATAGACTTACAGACGACGAACCGTGTTTCGTTATCAGCGTGGCAGCAAAGATGGTGGACCTTCATCCTCAGACGCTGCGCTATTATGAAAAGGTGGGCTTGATCGAGCCGTATCGCACCTCGGGTCGTGTTCGCCTCTATTCGCGGCGCGACATCCGAAAGCTGCGCAAGGTCGCCCGATTGACCGATGATTTGGGCGTCAACTTGGCCGGTGTCGAGGTGATCTTGAACATGTCAAAGCGCATCAGGGAGCTTCAGAACGAGTTGGCTCAAGCGCGTAGGTCTGAGGACGAAAAACTCAGAACGCTTCGCCAGCGCATAAAAGCGCTGCAAAGGCAACTGGATGAGCAAGCGGAGAAAAAGAGGATCGTTATAGAGACATCCGCCAGAGAAATCCCGGAACAGCCGGAGGATTCCGAATCCTAGATTAAAGGAGGCTACACCATGGCAGACGACAGAATTCTGGATACCCTGGTGAACTTTGATGGGGCTGGCAAGGTGCTGAGCGTGTACTTGGACACGGAGTTAGGCGGAAAGTCTAAGGAGGCCGTCAAGCTGAGATTTAGGGACAGCGTGGGAGCACTGGAGGAGTCCGCCGCGCCCGAGATCGAGGCTGTGCAGGACTATCTGGACTTTGAATTCGACTGGCAGACCAAGGGGTTGGGGCTTTGGGCCTCAGGAGACGCCCTTTGGGAGGTAGTCACCTTTCCCACAACGGTGGACAACAAGGCGGTCTACACAAAAGCCCCTTATATTCGCATACTCGTGGATGTTCTAGACCGCTTTGCCCCCTATGGCGTGGCACTGGTGGACAAGGAGAAGGTTAGGCTCTTTTCGGTGGCCTGGGGGAGAATTCAGGCCGAAAGTGAGGCCTTTGGCGAGGAAGTGAAACGCCACAAGCAGGGCGGATGGGCCGCTGCCCGTTACCAGCGTCACGAGGATCATCTGGCACTCCGCAACCTGAAGAACGCGGTGGAGATCATGGAGGGTTTTTGCCAGGCGTGGGAGTACAGACGGTTCGTGCTTGGAGGAACCTCGGAGGTGCTAGCGCAGGTGAAGGAACTGCTGCCCCAGCATTTGCGCGAGTGGGTTGTAGGAGATTTTGTGATCGACATTCAGGCCTCCCCTGAAGAGATCCTAGAGCGCTCTTTCGAGGTGGTTCAGCAGGCCGATCTAGAGGAGGAAAAGCGCCTGGTATCTGGGGCCTTTACTGCCGCCTCCAAAGGCGGCCCGGGCGTGACGGGGCTGCCTGATACGGTATATGCCCTGCATCAGGGCGGGGTTCTGGTGCTGTTGGTGGACGAGGATTATACTCCCTCGGGCTATGTCTGCGAGCAATGCGGCTATGTCTCGCAAGATGCGCAGCCCGCGTGCCCTCTCTGTGGGCGCGACGGTATGCTGGAGGCCCCCGATGTCGTTGATCTCGCCATTCACAAGGCCATCAAGACAGGCGCGCGTGTGAACATCGTGCGCGATAACGAGCAGCTGCGCGAGGCGGGGGGCATCGCCGCGCTGTTGAGATACTGATATTACGAGATGATTTTTGGGGAAATGAGACTTCCGAAGTCTTTGATTACATCTAGACCATTTATCCATTCGCTCCAGGAATACTTGCTGGCTAGGCGACGCTACCGGAGTAGATTTCGGAAGTCTTCTCGGTCAACGTCCGAGTTTGTAGGACAGAAAATTTCATTGATAGTTTGAAAAAACATGGAGACAAGATATTATCATGGACCTAAATAGATTTACACAAAAAGCACAACAGGCTATATACAGTGCCCAGCAGGCCGCCAAAGAGAGGCGTCATTCTCAGATCGAGGTGGCGCATCTACTCCTGGCCCTATTGCGCCAGGAGGGCGGCGTCGCGCCGCAGATTCTACGCAGGCTTGATGTTTCCCCCAAGGAGATGGAGCACGAGGTGGAGACGGGGCTGGACCGCCTGCCCCAAACGTCTGGGCCGGCCCAGGTGTATGTCTCCAATGGCCTGCAGGCTGTGCTGGATGCCGCCGGAGAAGAGGCGGAGCGCATGCGAGACGAGTATGTATCAACGGAGCACCTGTTGTTGGGGTGCATCACGGCAGGAAAAGGCTTTGTCTCGCAACTTATGCAGAAGTACAACATCACTGCAGAGCGGGTCTATAACGCCTTGACGACTATCCGGGGATCGCAGAGGGTCACGGACCAGAGTGCCGAGGAAAGGTATCAGGCCCTGGAGAAATACGCCCATGACCTGACGGAAATGGCTCGTAAGGGCAAGCTTGATCCCGTCATCGGCCGGGACCGGGAGATCCGCCGTCTCATCCAGGTCCTCTCGCGGCGCACCAAGAACAACCCTGTTCTGGTGGGCGAGGCGGGCGTGGGCAAGACGGCCATCGCCGAGGGGCTGGCGCAGCGCATCGTCAGCGGCGACGTGCCCACGGGTCTGCGCGACAGGCGCATCGTGGCTCTGGACATGGGCGCTCTGGTCGCGGGCGCCAAATTCCGCGGCGAGTTCGAGGAGCGTCTCAAGGCCGTACTGCAGGAGATAGAGGCATCCGAGGGAGGCATCATCCTCTTCATCGATGAGCTGCATACCGTCGTTGGCGCAGGTGCGGCAGAGGGCTCTCTTGACGCCTCCAATATGCTCAAGCCGCGACTGGCCCGGGGCGAGTTGCACTGCATCGGGGCCACAACCATCGACGAATATCGTAAATATATTGAGCCCGATGCGGCCCTCGAGCGGCGTTTCCAGCCCATTTTTGTCGATCCTCCCACCGTCGAGGATACCATCAGCATCCTGCGCGGGTTGAAGGAGCGCTACGAGGTGCATCACGGGGTGAGGATTCAGGACGCGGCCCTGATCTCCGCGGCGGTGCTCTCCGACCGCTATATCACGGACCGTTTCCTCCCCGATAAGGCCATTGACCTCATCGACGAGGCGGCGGCCCGGCTGCGCATGGAGATCGATAGCTCACCCCGCGAGATCGACGAGCGGGAACGGCGCATCATGCAGCTGCAGATCGAGGAGCAGGCTCTCAGCAAGGAGAGCGACGAGGCCTCAAAGGAAAGATTGGCCAATATCAGGAAAGAGATAGCCGATTTGCAGGAAGAGTTGTCGGCTCTAAAAGCCCGCTATGAAGAGGAACGCGGCACCATTCAGGAACTGCAGAGTCTGCGAGGGCGTCTTGAGGAGTTGCGGAACGAGGCCGAGAGGGCCGAGCGCCACGGCGATCTGGAACTGGCCGCCCGGCTGCGCTACTCGGATATCCTCGAGCTTACGCGCGAGATCGAGGAGAAGGAGGAGCAACTGGCCTCCCTGCCCGGCGATCAGGTTATGCTTCGTCGGGAGGTCACGGATGAGGACATCGCCGAGATCGTGTCGGAATGGACCGGCATCCCTGTTTCCCGTCTTCTGGAAAGTGAAGTGGAAAAGCTCGTCCACATGGAGGAGCGCCTCCACGAGCGCATCGTGGGTCAGGACGAGGCCGTCAGGGCGGTATCCAACGCCGTGCGTCGTGCGCGGTCCGGCCTGCAGAATCCGAATCGTCCTATCGGCAGCTTTATCTTTCTGGGGCCCACGGGTGTGGGCAAGACCGAGCTGGCCAGGGCTCTGGCCGAGTTCCTCTTTGACGACGAGGACGCCATGATTCGGCTGGACATGAGCGAGTATCAGGAACGCCACACCGTGGCGCGGATGATAGGCGCCCCACCAGGGTACGTAGGATACGACGAGGGCGGACAGCTCACCGAGGCCGTGCGCCGTCGCCCTTACTCGGTGGTGCTCTTTGACGAGATCGAAAAGGCCCATCCCGAGGTCTTTAACGCCCTGCTGCAGATACTGGATGATGGACGCCTGACCGATGGCAAGGGGCGGACGGTGAACTTTACCAATACTGTCATCATTATGACCTCCAACGTGGGCAGCCAGTGGATCAGCGAGGCGACAGATCCGGACGAGATCCGCTCCAGGGTGATGTCGGCGCTTCGACAGAGGTTCCGTCCCGAGTTCCTGAACCGCATAGACGAGACCATCATCTTCCACGCGCTCACAAAAGAGCATCTGGTGCGCATCGTGGACATTCAGTTGGAGCGTATCAAAGCGCTCGTGGCCAATCGCAGCATCGAGTTGCAGGTGACGCCTTCGGCCCGCGAGGCGCTGGCAGAGGAGGGCTTTGATCCCGTCTATGGCGCGCGCCCCCTGAAAAGGACGATCCAGCGCCGTATTCAGGACCCGCTGGCTATGGAACTGTTGGAAGGGCATTTCAAAGAAGGCGATACGGTATGGGTGGATTTTGAAGATGGGGAATACGTCTTCGAACGTGCAGAGGAGCGTGTGCCCGCTGGGGTGCAGAGCTAAAGGGAAGCGAAGAGCATCAGGCGTTCGGGTGTCCGGATTTCGACCAAAAGTTATGATGAAATAAGCGGATTATACCCATAAAAAGGACGAGCCATGAATATGGCGTATGAATGCTGTGCACCCTGGCATTTCGCAGAGTGGACTAGCACTTGAAATGCAGAGTATTTTGCGCTATCATCGTTAGCAGGGGTCATCCCCGATATGTATTTTTGATAGAGGAAAAGCATGATAGGATTCGATAGATTTACAGAAAAAGCACAGGAAGCGGCGACGTTGGCGTACGAGGCGATGCTACGCTACAAACACTCGCAGCTTGATACGGAGCATATGCTGTTGGCGCTGCTGGAGCAGCCTGACAGCATTGTGCCCGATCTCTTGGAACGGCTCGACGTAGATGTCAGACGGGTACGCCGACGCGTTGCCAGCGTACTTGAGGCCAATTCCACCTTCGCCTCCCCTGGCACATCAAGTTTTCAGCAGGTGTACGTCACACCGCGCGTCAAGCGCCTCATGGAGCGCGCCAACGAGGAGGCGTCCAAACGCAACGATGGGTACATCTCCACTGAGCACATGTTTCTGGCCATCTTGGATGCCAAGGATAGCGCGGCTTCACGTATCCTCGCCGATGAGAACGTCACGTACGAGCGTTTCTCGCAGGTTCTGAAAGAGTACCGTAAGGGACACCAGACGGAGCGTGAGAGGGGCGAGGAGCGGTTCAAGACATTGCAGCAGTATAGCCGCGATCTGACGCAGTTGGCGCACGAGGGAAGGCTGGACCCGGTCATTGGCCGCGATACGGAAATTATGCGCGTCTTGCAGGTGCTCTCGCGCCGCAAAAAGAACAATCCCGTGCTCATTGGGGAGGCGGGCGTAGGCAAGACGGCCATCGTGGAGGGGCTGGCACAAAAGATCGTGGAGGGCGACGTTCCCGAACACCTCATTGGCAAGCGTATCATTTCTCTCGACCTGGGGGCTATGCTGGCCGGGGCCCGCTTCAGAGGAGAGTTCGAGGAGCGTCTCAAGGGTGCCCTGGAAGAGATCAATCGGGCAGAGGGGGAGATCATCCTCTTCATCGACGAACTGCACACCGTCGTCGGTGCGGGTGCGGCCCAGGGCGCCATAGACGCCTCCAACATGATGAAGCCTGCCCTGGCGCGCGGCGAACTGCGCTGCATCGGGGCCACGACGTTGAACGAGTATCGTCAGCATATCGAGAGCGACGGCGCGTTGGAGCGGCGCTTCGCTCCCATCTATGTGGACGAACCTAGCATCGAGGAGACCATCAACATGCTGGAGGGGCTTCGAGCCCGCTACGAGGAACATCACCAGGTTGAGATAACCGACGACGCGCTGGTGGCTGCAGCACGGCTTTCCGAGCGCTATATCAAGGATCGTCATCTCCCCGACAAGGCCATAGATTTGATCGATGAGGCCTCTTCTCGACTGAACATCATCATCCATAGCCTGCCCCCTGAGCTGAAGGAGACGCGCATGGAGCTGATGCACCTGGCCGAGGAGGAGGAAAAGGCAGGACGGGAACGCGACTATGCCCGAGCGGCGGAAATAAGAAGCGAGCGTCTGCAGCGCGAGATCGAATTCACGGCGAAAAAGGCCGCCTGGCAAAAGCGGCAGGGGATCGATGAGGTGGTCGATGAGGACGACGTGGCGGACATTGTGGCCATGTGGCAAGGAATTCCTGTGAATCGCCTGCAGCAGACGGAAACCGAGCGCCTGTTGCAGATGGAGGAGCATCTCAAAAAGCGCGTCATCGGCCAGGATGATGCCATCGCGGCCGTCTCCGACGCCATCCGCCGAGCGCGTGCGGGGTTGAAGGATCCTCGCCGTCCCATCGGCAGCTTTATCTTTCTCGGCTCCAGCGGCGTGGGCAAGACCGAGTTGGCCAAGGCACTGGCCGAGTTCCTGTTTGACGACGAGAACGCCCTGCTCCAGATCGATATGAGCGAGTACGGCGAGCGGCATACCGTGTCGCGCTTCATCGGGGCGCCGCCCGGATACGTGGGATACGACGAAGGCGGCCAGTTGACGGAGGCGGTGCGTCGCCGCCCCTATCAGGTGATTCTCTTTGATGAGATCGAAAAGGCCCACGACGACGTGTGGAACGCCCTGCTGCAGGTGTTGGAGGAAGGGCAGCTCACGGATGGCCACGGACGCACGGTGGATTTTAGCAATACAGTGCTGATCATGACGTCCAATATCGGCACCAAATACGTTAGTCGGCAGGGGGGCGCACTGGGCTTCCCAATCACCGGCGACCTGGATGAGGAGGAGCGTTTTGCCGATGATGTCTCACAGGACTTGAAGCGCACCTTCCGCCCCGAGTTTCTGAATCGTATCGACGAGATCATCATCTTCCACAAGCTTAGCCACGACGTCGTGAAGCAGATCGTCGATCTGCAGATCGATGAATTGGAGGAGCGGTTGATCGAGAAAGAGATGCGCATCCTGCTCACGGAACCCGCCAAAGACTGGCTGGCCGACAAAGGCTATGATCCCCAGTTTGGTGCCCGGCCTCTGCGGCGTGCCGTACAGCGTTACATAGAGAGCCCCCTCTCTCAAGAGTTGCTGGAGGGCTCCTTCTCTACGGGTGATATAATACTTGTCGATCTGGACGAGGAGAGGGACGAACTGGTCTTCCAAAAGGTCGACGGGGAAGCCAGAAAGCGGCTTGAAGAGGAGCTTGTCATGGATACCGAACTGGCGGAATAGTAAAAGAGGCAAACGCCTGTTGCCGGGGCCATCGCGCATGTGATGGCCCCGGTTTCCGTATGGCGTCAGGCGTGCGGCGGCCTCACGTGATCCAGCACTTGCGGGTTGACCACCCATTCGGGGATGCGCCCCTGAACCACGTCCGCGGATATCTCGCAGATGAGACGATAGAGGTCCTCCCGTGCCGCCTCAGAATTGGCCGCGATGTGGGGCGTGAGGATGACGTTATCCATGTCCAACAGGGGCGAGTCGGAGGGAAGGGGCTCCTCCTCCGTGACGTCCAGGCCCGCCGCCCACACGCGGCCCTCTCGCAGGGCCCCGATCAGGGCTTTCTCGTCGATGATGGGACCTCGCGCCGCATTGACGATGATGACCCCCTCCCGCATGCGGGCGAATTCGTCCTCGCTGAGCATGTGATACGTCTCGTCCGTGTGGGGACAGTGGATGGTGATAAAGTGGGCTTGCTCCAACAGAGTGCCCAGATCGTCCACCAGCGTGGCGCCCACCTCGTCGGCGTGTTCCTGCTCCACATAGGGATCATAGGCCAACACCTGCATGTTCCATCCACTGACGCGGCGGGATACGGTGCTTCCGATGCGCCCCAGACCGATGATGCCCAACGTAGTACCCGCCACGCGCCGCGTGGGACGCGCCAGCTCTCGGGCATACTCTCCCTCCTTCATCCTGGCGTTCAGACGGGGGATGTGGCGCACACTGGCCAGCATGAGGGCCACGGCATGGTCGGCCACGTCGTCGGTGCAGTAGGTGGGTGCGTTGCAGACCATAATGCCGTGCTCGGTGGCCGCTTTGTAATCAATGCTGTCATACCCCGCGCCGGCGCGGATCATGCAGCGGCAGTGAGGAAGCTGGGCGATGACCTCCCGCGTGAGGAGGTGGCGCACCGACTGGATGGCGATAACCTCCGCATCCCCTGCCACTTCCACGACCCTGTCCTTGTCCCGCAGTTGGTACGTCTCCCAACGCGCGCCCACCTGGGCCAACTTCTCAGCCTCGAATCCCATGGGCGCGAACAGGGCCTCGTCATAGTCGATCAACACGACCTTGTGGGGCAACTCATTTTTCGCTGACATTCCGATCTCCTATTCTATCTACAGTCATAGTGCGCCCCTCCTCTTATAATAGGCGTTGCGCGGTGGCGGGCCAACCAGACTACCTGCGATGACCTACTCCGGCCCTGCGCGGAAGGGTGGTGCCTACCCCGCCTGCTTACCCTAGCATTCTGAATGGACAAGATTCGTTGCCCCCCTCCTGTGGGGATCACCCTTTACGATGTGCAGAGTTGCTATGCAATCCTGCGAGGGGAGTCGTAGGCCGGAAAGCCATTCCTCCCAGCAAGGATTCGCTCAGTGCGGACACTTGTCCGCACTGGTCCGCTTCTTTCGATGGAGTCAAGATTTCACAAACCATATCATAGTGCTAGAAGCCCTTCCAGGTGTAGAGGGGCTCCAGGTCGGCCAGGATCTCGTCCAGGGCGCGGTGATCCTCTTTGTCCATGACGCCAGGCGGCGCGTTGCGCCTAAAGGCCGACTTGATGACGCCCCGCCGGCGCAGCACCTCCTTGTAGATGGCACCATGGCACTGGATCTCGATGGCATAGAGGGGGGCCAGCATGCCGTAGACGCGCTTGGCCTCTGCCCTGTCTCCCTCCTCCAGGGCATTCCACAGGCGCACCACCACGTCGGTGACGTGGCAGCCGGGCATCTGTCCCGCCGAGCCACGAGGGTGCTCCAACAGCAGATAGCGGCCACCAGAGCCGCCAAAGACGCCCTTGAGCTTGGGCAGATCCATCTCCACAAGTCGGCTCAGCTTGTGAGTGGCGGGCATGGTTTCTTCTTTGATATATTCCACGTGTTCCACCTCGCGCACCAGGCGCGCGAGGGTATCCACGGGGATGTCGGTGCCCACGGTATGATTCTGCACAAAGATGGGGATGTCGATGGCGTCCGAGATGGCCCGGTAGTAGGCAAGTAGCCCCTCGGCGTCGGTTATTTTGTTGATATAGGGAGCCATAGCAATGACGGCATCGGCTCCGATATCCTCGGCATAGCGGCTGAACATGACGGCGTGGGACGCGCAGACGCCAGCGGCACCCACGACCACGGGCACCCTCCCCGCTGTCTGTTCCACGACGATGCGGCTCCCCCGCAGACGCTCCTCGTCGGAGAGATTGGTGAACTCGCTGGCATTGATGGGATAGACGATGCCATGGGCCCCACAGCCGACGCAAAAGTCGACCACGCGGCGCAGCCCCTCCTCGTCCATCCGTCCCTGGTCGTCAAAGGGGGTGGAAGGGATGGTGAACACGCCCCGATAGGGGGTGGGATGACGCATTACAGACCTCCTGTTGTTATATACGGTACACTCATTCTCGTCCTCGATTTGGACGCCTCACGTGCGACGATGATCCAGCACGTCGGGATTGGCCACCTCTTGGGTGCAAAAGTTGGGGAAATGGGCCACCACCACGCCGTATTCCGTCGCCGCATCCAAATCGATGGTGTCCACGCCCACGCCGTAACGCACTACGCCCTTTAGGTGGGGCGCGCCGGCCAGGACCTCTCGCGTATAGGGCTCGCTGTAACAGAGCCCCACGTGGGCGTCCCGCACGGCCTCCAGCACCTCCTCTGGCGTCCGGCATCGGCCGCGTTTGCTCAACACGACATCCGGTGCTTGGTCCAGGGCCTTACGTTCCTCCGCGCACGAATCATCCGGTCCGGCTCCGGTGTGGACGACGATCTTTTTCTCCATGGTTCGGTCTACTCATCTATGTGAACGAGCGATATCGGTCCGTTGCTTTTATATAGCAGAACCGTAGGCTTGTCAACGGCCACAAGTAGGAGGGTGTTGACAAACGTATCGGTTCGTCGAAGGTGCCCCGAATGCAGGCGCTCATTTGGCGATAACTAGTACAGTTAGTGGCATCGTCACTGTCGCATCGAATTTTTCAACACCCTCGGGGCGTTGGCCCTCTCCTTCTGCTCCGCCCAGGAAATGGGCCACCTGCGGTGGCTCCCGCTTGCGCTGCCCGCCCATTCGTCGTACATTCCATGTGGCATAGCAAGCGTGGGTCATACACGATTCGCGCCATAGAGGAAAAGGAGGTTCCATCATGATCGTCGACGTACACGTACACACGCCCACGCAGGTGGAGACGGTGGAGGAGCCGGTGCTCAGCCCGCCCGGATACCGCGCCGATAGGCAATACAAGCGCAACATCGGATGGGCCGAGTTTCAGGAGGCCATGAAGCCGGTGGACAAGCTCATCATGTTGGGCGTCGCTCACGGCAGCGACACGCACAATGACGACATCGCTCGCTGGGCGGCCATGTGGCCGGGAAAGATCGTGCCCTTTTGCGCCCTGGACCCCAGCGATCCGGGCGCCATGGAGGAACTGGAGCGCTGCGTGGAGGATCTGGGCATGGTGGGCATCAAAGTCAGCCCGCACTACCAAAACTGGGACCCCATGGATCCTCGTGGCTGCGCCGTATACGCCAAGGCCGAGCGGCTGGGACTGCCCATAGCCTTCCATCAGGCCACGTCACCGGTACATGAGGCGCCGCTTTCCTACGCCCATCCCATGGCCCTAGACGCGGTGGCCCGCGCCTATCCCGATCTCAAGGTCGTGGTGGCCCACTTTGGGCATCCCTGGCAGCCGGACACCATCGCCCTCATCCGCAAGCACCCCAACGTCTACACGGATATCTCGGCCCAGTTCTACCGTCCGTGGCAGTACTATAACGCCCTGACTCTCTGCATGGAGTACGCCCAACTGCACAAGGTCCTCTTTGGCACCGACTTTCCCGTCACCACGCCCCAGGAGACCATCGATACGCTGCGCTCAGTGAACGACATCGTGGAGGGCACGAATCTGCCGCGCATCCCTGAGGAAGAGATCGAGGGCATCATCCATCGCGACGCCCTAGCCCTTTTGGGGATAGAGATGTAGGTCGACGGGGAGAGGACGCCTAGATCCGAAGGAGAATGAGACGACAATCGGACAATGGAATTGCTCTGGTTAACGTAGGCTCGAAGGCGACGGCCAATATCATCAAGTCCGTTAAGAACGCATTGAGCCGCGTGTCTTGCCCTGTCCGAGGAGCCCGTTTCCAACGGGCTTTCTCTGGTAGACGTGGATCAATCCTCGGCTGAGGGCTGGTTCCCAGTTCACGTATATGCCCCTTCGCACAGGTGTAAACACCCTGTGCTACCTAGCTACGTCCCGTGAACGGGACTTGTCGGCTATACGCACACAATGATCACAATCAACGGTATCTTGAAGGCCCCGGAAGTCCGCTTGAGCGGGCGTAGCTAGGTAGCGCTGCGGCTTTAGCCCTGCGCGGCGAGGGCGTTGGGGAGGGAGTCATCCTCTCAAATACTGGCCATCTCCTCTAAAAGTTGTAGTAGGATCATTAACAGACTTTGCGTGCACCCCATCAGAAAGGGAATATTTTTCCAGCTATGCCTCGCGAGCTGCCGGCGCCAGTTCCTCCTGGCGGCGGAACTGGCTCATGTACAGGTCGTGGTACACGCCTTGGCGGCTTAGCAATTCGGTGTGGGTACCCCGTTCCACGATGCGGCCCTGTTGAAGGACCAATATCTCGTCGGCGTTGCGCACCGTGCTCAGGCGATGGGCGATGACGAGGCTGGTGCGCTGGGCCATCAGTTTCTCCAGGGCGCCCTGTATCAGCCGCTCCGTGCGCGAGTCCACGGAACTGGTGGCCTCGTCCAGGATAAGGATGCGGGGATCCTTGAGGACGGCGCGAGCGATGGCCAGCATCTGGCGGTTGCCGTGGCTGACCCCCGTGCCGCGCTCCCCGAGTATCGTTTCATAGCCCTTTTCCGTGCGCTCGATGAACTCGTGGGCGTTGGCTACCTTAGCCGCCTCAATGACCTCCTCGTCCGTGGCGTCCAGGCGGCCGTAGCGGATGTTGTTCATGATGGTATCGGAGAATAAAAAAGTATCCTGGGGTACGATGCCGATCTGCTGGCGTAGGCTCTTCCGCTCCACGTCGCGTATATCGATGCCATCGATGCGCACGGCGCCCTCGTCGGGATCGTAAAAGCGTACTAGGAGGTTGATGATCGTCGTCTTGCCCGCCCCCGTGGGCCCCACGATGGCCGTCATGCGACCGGGCTCGATATCTATGGAAATATCCTGCAGCACCGGCTCTCCCTTCTCATAGCTAAAGGAGACGTGATCGTAGGTCACGTGCCCCTCCAGTTTCGGCAGGTGGGTGGGATCGGATGGGTCAGTGATGCTGGGTTCCTCGTCCAACAGCTCAAAGATGCGCTCCGCACCGGCCAGGGCAGCCTGGATCTGTGCCCACAGGTTGCCCAACTCTCGGATCGGATGGTAGAAACGGCGCACATAGGAGAGAAAGGCGACGATGATGCCTATAGATACCAGCGGAGGGCTGTAATTCAGGATCATAAAGCCCCCGACGCCGATGACGACGGCCACTGCCGCCGTGCTGAGGACGTTCAGCATGGGCATGAACAGGGCGCTCAGGGTCTGGGCTTTCACGTTGGCCGAGCGGTTGCGCTCGTTGATGGCCTCGAACTCGGAAAAGGTTTGAGCCTCGCGGGCAAAGGCCTGCACCTCCCGCACGC
>JAYENT010000050.1:15015-16747 GCA_034722245.1 Chloroflexota bacterium | reverse complement strand
CTTGCGCCCCCCTCTCCCCCCTGCTATGATGGGTCTCAAAATAAAAAGCCCCCTTCAGCCAAGGAGGAGCCCCCATGGCCAGTCCACGCCTCAAGAGATCGTCCGCCTTCGCCATATTGCGAACCCCCTGTGTGATCCTCGTCATCCTGGTGGCTTCTCTATCCGCTGCCCTGGCCGAGCGGGAGTTGAGCGAGGTCATAGAGACGGACATATACTGCGCGTTTTGCAGCGATAACTCCACACTGGATGGGGAGCCGGTCCCCTTGGGCGCGGTGATCGACGCCTATGATCCGGATGGTGTGCACTGTGGCACCTTTACTGTGCATACAGTCGGTGAATGGGGCAAGATGCGAGTTTATGGGGATGACGAAGACACACCAGAGGATGAGGGGGCGGGGAATAGAAATCCTATCAGCTTTCGTATCAACGGCCACGCAGCGACGGTGGTATCTGGCAATGTGAAGTGGGCGAAGGATCAGTTACGCCCAGTTTGCCTTGCCGCCTGGTCCTATCCGACTCACACGCCCACAGCCACGAATACGCCCGTTTCCCCCACATCGACGGATACGCCCTTGCCCACGCATACAGCGACGGAAACGGCATCCCCTTCGCCGACGGATACCTCCCTCACTCCGACATCGACGGGCACACCACTGCCCACGTCGACGGTGACGGACACGCCGTTTGCCTCACATACCCCTACACCCACAGAGGAGGAGGGAGTGTGCTTGTGCGATAAGGATCGCTACAATTGTGCAGACTTTGCCACGCAGGAGGAAGCCCAGGCCTGTTTCGATTATTGCTTTGAACGGGGGAAAGGGGATATACATGGCCTGGACGGCGACGGGGACAAAGTCGCCTGTGAATCGCTCCCCTCGGCGACGCCCTTCGGCCTGGATACCGCCCGTTTGTGTCTCCCCCTCATTTTGCGTCCCGGCATAACCCCTTAGACGAAAAGGTTTACTGTACCCCTGCGCCTGCTATATGTCCTCATTCCCCCAGGTACGCCGTGCGCACCCGTGGATTCTCCAAGAGTTCTTGGGAAGTGCCCTCCAGCACAATGTTGCCCGTTTCCAGCACGTAGCCTCGGCTGGCCACGGAGAGAGCCATGGCCGCGTTCTGCTCCACCAGGAGGATGCTGGTGCCCTGGGCGTTGATCTGCTGGATGATCTCGAATATCTCTTCCACCAAGATGGGCGCCAGGCCCATAGAGGGCTCGTCGAGGAGGAGGAGATCGGGAGTGGACATCAGGCCGCGCCCCATGGCCAGCATCTGCTGTTCTCCACCTGATAGGGTGCCCCCTAATTGCTCCAGCCGCTCTTCGAGTCGGGGGAAGCTGGCGAACACGCGCTGCATCGAGTCTCGTATACCGTCTCTGTCCCGGCGCGTATAGGCGCCCATCTCCAGGTTCTCCCTCACGGTGAGGGTGGAGAAGATCTGTCGTCCCTCCGGAACCTGCGATATGCCCATCTTCACGATGCGTTCGGCGGGGACGTTGATGATGCTCTCATCTTTGTATCGTATGTCACCCGCGACGGGCCGCAACAGCCCCGAGATGGTGCGCAGGGTGGTGCTCTTGCCCGCGCCGTTAGCCCCGATCAGGGTAACAATCTCCCCCTCTTCGATCTGGAAGCTGATGCCCTGCAGCGCCCGAATGGCCCCATAGGCCACGTGCAAATCCTCAACTTTCAGCAGCATCGGAGCGCAGCCTCCTCTCTCTTGTGCCCAGATA
>JAYENT010000050.1:0-14915 GCA_034722245.1 Chloroflexota bacterium | reverse complement strand
AACAATCTCCCCCTCTTCGATCTGGAAGCTGATGCCCTGCAGCGCCCGAATGGCCCCATAGGCCACGTGCAAATCCTCAACTTTCAGCAGCATCGGAGCGCAGCCTCCTCTCTCTTGTGCCCAGATAGGCCTCGATCACTCTCTCGTTGTTTTGGATATCTTGCGCCGTGCCCCTGGCGATGACCTCACCAAAGTCCATCACCGTGATCCATTCGCAGATACCCATGACCACGCGCATCTGGTGCTCGATGAGCAGGATGGTGAGGTCGAATTCGTCGCGGATAAAGTGGATCAACTCCATGAGCTCCTCTGTCTCACGGGGGTTCATGCCTGCTGCGGGTTCATCCAGCAGCAATAGTTGGGGTTCCGTCGCCAGGGCGCGAGCGATCTCCAGTCGGCGCTGCTCGCCATAGGGGAGATTCTTGGCGATCTCCATGCGCCGTTCATAGAGCCCAAACACATCCAAAAAGTCCAGGGCGCGCTGGGTGAGCGTCCTTTCTCGATGGCGAAACCGCCCCAGGCGCGTTATGGATTCCAACAGGCCATAACCAGCGTGGGTATGATAGGCGATGCGCACGTTGTCCAGCACAGTGAGGTTTTGAAACAGGCGGATATTCTGAAAGGTGCGCGCGATGCCCGCCTGCGTGATCACGTGTGGATCCAAACCTACCAAATCCTCACCACGGAATAGAATTTCTCCCTCGCTGGGTTCGAATAATCCAGTCACCATGTTGAACACCGTGGTCTTGCCCGCGCCGTTCGGACCGATGAGCCCATACAGACCACCCTGAGGAACGGCTATATCAAAGTCCGAGACAGCACACAGGCCGCCAAAGTACTTGGTTAGGTTCTTGATATCCAGGATGCGTTCGTGATCAGTTCTCTCGCTTTGCATGGTCATTACCGGGTCTCCTCTTGCATCGCTTCCTCATCCTCAGCAGCCTGAGGCGCATCCGATGTACGTTCAGCTGGCGAGGGAGCCTGCAGCCATCCCCATTCTCTGGTCCCCAAGAGCCCCTCCTGCCGCAATAGCATGATGAGCAAGAGCAGTATGGGATAGATCACAAAGCGCCAATCCTCGAACCCCTGCGGCAGCACGACGCGCAGACCCTCAAGGATGAGGGCAAAAAGCCCAGAGGCCACAAGGGTCCCCGTCATACTGCCCAGACCGCCGAAGACGATGATGATGAGGGGGTCGAATCCTTTAACTACGTTGAAGGTGCTGGGATGCAGGAAACCATAGAGGTGGGCGTACAGCCCGCCGGCGACGCCGGCGAAAAAGCCCCCAATGGCAAAGGCGATGACCTTCCATTGCGTCACGTTGACACCCATGGTCCGGGCTGCGACCTCGTCCTCACGGACGGATATCAGCGCGCGGCCGTGGCTGGAGTAGATGAGATTGCGTATGATGACTATGGTGGCGACCAGGGCGAAAAAGACCCATGGCCAGGTGGTAAGGGGGGGGATAGCAACCATGCCCCGTGCGCCCTTCATGGTGGCGATGACCATGTCGGAGTTCTGAAGGGCTGTGTAGATCATGACGGCCAGCCCCAGCGTGGCGATGCCGAAATAATCAGATCCCAGGCGCAACAGGGGCAAGCCCACCAGGTAAGCCAGGAGAGCGGCTACGGTTCCGCCGTTCAGTAGCGCTAGAAGGAAGATGAGGTTCTGCCCCACTTTCTTGGGCAAGGGGCTGAGGACGCTCCCCAGAATAGCGATGATGATTCTTTGTAGTTGCCATGCCGCGACCACGCCCACGGCAACGGCCACGGCGACCAGTATCAGGGAGACTAGGTTGATGATCACCCAACGTTCGTGGGTGGGGAAATCGTCGCCCATCCATGCAATCAGCGCGTCTCGAATAGCCCCAATGTGCAGCCATCGGCTGACCAATAGCATCAGCACGAAGCCGATCTGCCCCGCTACTATCCACGATAAGGCGCCCACTTTGGCGCCGCTCCACTCGACCAGAAAGTCTTTGGTGATCAGGGCGGATCCATAGGCCCCGATGGCGTAGAAACCTATGTGCCCCAGTGAGAATTGCCCGTTGAAGCCATAGATAAGGTTCAAACCCAGCGCAGAGATAGCCGTTATGGCCGCCACTTGGATGACTTGGTACCAATAGCGGGACATAATGCCCGTCGCTTCTGCTACAATGACAACGACAAACAGAGTCAGGGCAACCAAAAGGGTGGGAACCCCGGAAGGCAAGGCGTTTCTGAGTTTTCTCATGGGACCTCCTACACCTTCTCTAACATGGGTTCACCAAAGAGCCCCGTGGGTTTGACCAGAAACACGATGATAAGCACAAAGAAGGCGAACAGATCTCGTAAGCGGGATCCCATGGGCACAAAGCTTACCACCAAGACATCCAGTTCTCCCATCAGGAGCGAGCCCACAAAGGCGCCGGGCACATTGCCGATGCCTCCCAGGACGGCAGCCACAAAGGCTTTCAGCCCTGGCATGAGGCCCATGAATGTCCAGATCTGGGGAAAGGCGATGGCATAGAGCACCCCTCCTGCGCCGGCCAGTGCGGCCCCCACGGCAAAGGCAAGGGATATAATGGCGTCCACATTGATGCCCATCAGCCGGGCCGTTGGCTTGTCCAACGCCGTGGCCCGCATGGCCTTGCCCACCTTCGTATTCCTGATGATATACTGTAGCATCACCAGGAGCAAAATGGTCACCCCGACGATGATGACGGTGATATTGGTGATGAGCACGCCGCCGATGTTCCAAACCACGACCTCAAAGGGACGTTGAAAGGTGATAAAGTCGGGACTGAATACCCACCGCAGGGCGGTGAAATACTCTAGGAAAAAAGAGACCCCGATGGCGGTGATCAGGGAGGCGATGCGCGGAGCGTCGCGCAAAGGCTTGTAGGCCACGCGCTCGATGACCACGTTGAGGATTGTGCACACGATCATGGAAAAGATGATGGCGGGCACGAAACTCCAGCCATATCGAGTTATGGCGTAGAAGCTGGCAAACGCGCCCACCATAAAGACGTCGCCATGGGCAAAGTTGATCAGGCGGGCGATGCCATAAACCAGCGTATAGCCCAAAGCGATAAGGGCGTAAACGAAGCCCAGCTTCGCGCCGTCAACGACGGCCTGGAAAAAGTAGATGGGACCATTCAAACGAATGAGAAAGACCAGTCCCCAGATGATGCCCACTCCCAGGGCCGCATAGGTGAGCCAGGCTACAACACGGAGGGGAAGTTTGCTAATCGATTTTTCCATATGCTGTCCTCATAGAGAAAAGGGAGGGCGGTTTGGCCCTCCCTTGGGGCGAACGTCCGCCTAGGGCGATATGAACTTGTGGAACTTGGGTTGCCCATCCTCGATCTTGACGATAGCGGCGTTCTTGATTGGGTCACCATACTCATCAAAACTGATCTCACCGGATACGCCCTCATACTCGATGCCCGCCATGGCGTCCTTCACTTTGGAAGGATCATGGCTGTCCGCTTCCTGGATAGCCTGCAAAAGGATCTTGGTCGCGTCGTAGCCAAGAGTAGCCAGAGCGTCGGGCTCAGCGCCGTATTTCTCTTTATACGCCTCGACAAAGTTCTGCACCACGGGGCGGGGATCGGCTGGCGAGTAGTGATTGGAGTGATAGCCGCCCTCAAAGAGCTCGAACTCTAGTTCGGACGAATCCCACCCGTCACCGCCCAGCAGCGTTGCCTCGATGTCCTTCTCCTTAACCTGTGCTGCAATGAGGTTGTTCTTGGCATAGTAGTCCGGAAGGAAGAGGACATCCACCTCGGCCGCCTTGACCTTACCCAGCACGGCGGAAAAGTCCGTGTCGTCTTTGGTATAGGCTTCAAAGACGGGAACCGAGCCGCCCAGTTCCTCAAAGGCAGACTTAAAGTACTCTGCCAACCCCTTCACATAGTCGTTACCCACGTCATAGAGCACGGCCGCCTTTTCCGCTCCCAGATCCTCACGCGCAAAAGTCGCCATCACCCTGCCTTGGAACGGGTCGAGGAAACAGGCACGGAACACGTATTCCTTGTTCGTGCCATCCTCATTAATCGTCACCGATGGGTTGGTGGATTGACCCGAGATCTGCAGGACCTTGTTTGCCTCCGAGATCTCCGATATAGGGATGGAGGCGCTGGAGCATAGGGCCCCGACGATGAATTTCACCTCGTCCTCAAATATCACCTTGTTGGCCGCATTTGCCGCTTCCTGCGGATCGCAGCGCGTGTCCTCAATGATGGGTTCGATCTCCATGCCCTCTGCTTGTGCTTCCTCAATGGCCATAAGCGCCCCGTTGCGGTTCGACTCTCCAAAGGTCTTTACGTCGCCGCTGAGGGGACCCAGGATGGCTATCTTTAGCGTCTTGGGTTTGCCCAACTGGCAACCTGACACAGCCAGAATGGCTATGAGCAAGACGGTAAAGAGAATTCTTGATTTGAGCTTCATTTTGTACTCCTCCTGCTGATCAAAAGAAAAACCGATACGGTTTAGGGCGACATCGCCAGGGCGGGCTGCCAACCCTTACCCCCTCTCCAGAGTCCGAGCCCCTTTGCCCACGTAGATTACGATGCTTTGGTTGCGCTTTCGTCTCCTTCCCTTTTTATAGTTCGATGGATGAGATGATATGCAAGCGTAACATAGTCCCACTCAGGGACGATACAATGAGTCATATTATACCATAAGGAGAGCATAAGCAAAACGGGCAGGAAAAGGGGGTGCACGCAAATGTTGCAGATGACTCGCCATTGCTCGTCCGCGCAGGCGTTCCTAGGACTGCAGAATGGCGTTGCCATTCTGCAAGGCCACCGAAGGTGGCCCGACTGGCCGCAAGGCCTGTCTGTGCAATGAGACTTTAGTCCATGCACTACCGAGGCGCCGGTGGCTAGCGGCCAATGAACTCGGGCGCAGAGGCGCTTCGCGCCGGGTGTCGACCTGCGTCGACACGTCTGGTCAGCATCCGAGGGGTCCGCTTACATTACTCATACCCCATCAGACTCCTCTTCCTGACAGGTTAGACGATTCTAACAGACTTTGCGTGCACCCATAAAAAGTTCCGTGATTTATCGTCGGAGCTAAAGACAGACTAGGGGAGTGGTCATCTTCGTCCACCACTTGTATTTCCCAGTGTCTCTATACGGGTTGGTATGTTATGAGGCTTTCAGTATAATGGTCGGCAGCCTACCGGGGCCTGGCACAGGGGCAGGAGAGTGACTCCCGATGGATGCTCTTTCTCGTTATCGCGGCTATATTGCTCTGACGCTTCTCTACGCTGTCCTGTTTGGCACGTACGTGCTCTATGATCGTCGGCCTCAGCCTGAGCCGATGGAGATCATAGAGCCGACGGAGGCGGCCATATCCACCCCCGTGCCCATTCGGGTACACGTGGTGGGAGCCGTGAACCATCCCGGCGTCTATGCGCTTGCGCCGGGCAGTCGGTGGCTGGATGCGGTGCAGGCGGCCCACGGCATGACGGACGATGCCTACGAGGAAGGCGTGAATCTGGCAGCATTTCTGCAGGACGGTCAGCAGGTGTGGATACCGCGCGAAGGGGAGGCGACACGTGCACCGGGGGAATCCTTTATAGGGGCGCAAGGGGGGAAGGCAAAGGACGCAAAGATAGACATCAACACCGCCTCAGCGGCCGACCTCGAAGAACTGCCGGGGATCGGGCCCGTGTATGCGCAGCGCATCGTCAGTTATCGAGAATCAAACGGGCCGTTCAGCGATGCAGCGCAGATCATGGAGATAAAAGGCATCGGTGAGAGCCGTTACGAGGAGATCAGGCCGTTGATCACAGTTAGGTAGAGCGAGGAGATATCTTCACAGAGATTGAGGCCCTCAACACGCTCTGTGGCGTGGACAGTGTACCGGTGGCCGCCGGGGGACTCGCAGGCGCCGAGGGAGGAGTTCGCTTGCTTCTGATGGGGGAAGGGACGGCAGTGCGAAGAGCCGTCGATCTGGTCCAGGAGATACAGGGCGAGCCGCCCGTGATCCCTATGGAAATAGCGGGGAAAGTGGGATGAGTGGACCTATAAGCCGAATTCTGTAACTCCTTTGGAGTTGGCGATCATCTGTCTAGGGTGCCGATTGCTCGGCGCCTCATGCAACCTACCCGAGGCAAACGGACGAACAGCCCGCCACGACGAATGGTGCAGCCGCAAAGCCACACCCCGTCATCCACCTCATGCTTGGTCTTGCTCCCGATGGGGTTTGCCTAGCCGATCCAGTCGCCTGAACCGCTGGTGGTCTCTTACACCGCCGTTTCACTCTTACCATGAAGCATCGCTCCATGGCGACCTGTTTTCTGTGGCACTTGCCGTCGGATCGCTCCGCCTGGACGCTATCCAGCATCGTGTTCTGTGGAGTTCGGACTTTCCTCACAACGAGTATGCACTCATCGCGCGACCGCCCAGTCCACTCATCCGCAAATATCAATCATAACACGAATAGCATGTGATGTCAAATATGTTTAACATAATACCAACCGAGGGCAGATTCTGGCGGCACTTGTCTCAGAAAAATGGACCTCTTCCAGATTGAAGGCGTCCATTCTCTATCCTGATTATAAAGGGCGCCTATAGACTCTATCGTTCCAGTTCCGAAGGCCGCGCCTGCAATTCCACCGTGAATTGGCGTTGCCGTCCGTTGCGGAGCACGGTCAATTCCACCTGATCGCCCACCTGTCTGAAGGCCACATTGATCAGCAGATCGTTGAAGTTCCTTACCCGCTCGCCATCTATGGCCACAACGACGTCACCGCCCACTGGAACGTCTTGTCCGTCAACCATCTTGGTGCCTGAACTGCCCTGCAGGCCGGCCTGGTCTGCGGGCCCCCCATCGATAACGTCCACTATGTAGGCTCCCTGCTGATTCTCAAGATCGTTGGCTTTGGCAAGTGCCAGATTGACACTTGTCCCCTGCACGCCAAGCCAGGGCCAGATATACTCCCCATACTCGATCAGGGTGGGAACGACGCGCCGCACGACGTCAGAGGGAATGGCAAAACCGACCCCCGAGCTTGTCCCACTTCGAGAGGCGATCTGAGCGTTTACGCCAATCACTTCGCCCCCCAACGTGAGAAGGGGGCCTCCCGAGTTGCCCGGGTTGATCGCCGCATCTGTTTGGATGGCCTGGGGGATGCTAAAGGGTGTTACGCCTGAAGGAATCGTACGCCCCACGGCGCTCACGATTCCCAGCGTGATGGTGCTTCCCAATCCAAAGGGGCTGCCGAGGGCCACGACCCACTGGCCAGTCTCCACGGCCTCCGAACTGCCCAAGGGCAAGGGCAAAACGTTGGACGGAAGCTCATCCACGCGAATGACAGCCAGGTCGCTGTCTTCATCTCGCCCTACAATTTCGGCCTCTTCCTGGAACCCATCGTAAAAGGTGACGATTAATTGGCCTGCCCGGGCCACCACGTGATTGTTGGTGACGATGTGGCCGTCCCCATCCAGGATGAACCCAGACCCGGACCCCTGTCCCACCACTCTGCCGCTCCGCGTTACCAGGACGTCAATCTTTACCACGCCAGGATTGACGCGCGCATAGAGAGCGGAAAGGTCACTGGAGGTCGGGTTCGTGCCCGTCTGTGCTGAGGATTCGGATGCCCCCGATTTCCTTTCCTCCAATGGCACAGGAGTCAAGGTAGGGGCGGGGACGATTGCCTTTGTTACCTCCGCTCTGACCGTGGAGGTTTCCTTGGGTACAACCTCTTGGACTGTGGATACGCCGCGAGGTACCAGGAACCAGAATATCGCCAGTCCCGCCGCTACAACCAGGATAAAGAGCAGACAGCCACCTCCGGCGAATAGGGCGAGCAACTTTTTATTGTTCATAGCCTACCTCGCTTTTCCTTGCCCTTGAATGCATAAGCAAATTATATGATGGACTATTGTTTCTTACAAAGACCCGTTGGTCCACGCACGGCATGCCACAGTTCGCCGCAGATGGCTTTCCCTGATGCTGTATAAGAGGGCATCAAACGAAAAATTTCGGGGGCTCCAAGGTGGTGCGCATCATGCCCAGCCAGGGCTTCTTGATACATAGGCTGCCGCCCTCGTTCCTGTCGCACTCTGCCGTCATCACGCAGCACAACCGGCTCCACGCCAAAGAAGGGATGGGAGGCGCTGCCCGGCTTGAGGGTATGGGCCCCCGGAAGCGGGGTGATTATGACGCCGCCCGTCTCCGTCTGCCAGTAGGTATCCACAATAGGGCAGTTGCCCTTGCCGATATTCTCATAGTACCACATCCAGGCTTCGGGGTTGATGGGCTCGCCCACAGTGCCCAGCAGACGCAGGCTGGAAAGGTCACTTTTTTCTACCCACTCTGTGCCTTGACGCGCCAGGGCGCGGATGGCCGTGGGGGCCGTGTAAAAAATGCTCACCTGGAACTTGTCCACAACCTACCAGAAGCGGCTCGCATCGGGATAGGTGGGAGTTCCCTCGAACATGACCGAAGTGGCCCCATTGGCAAGCGGGCCGTACACGATATAGCTGTGGCCCGTGATCCACCCGATGTCGGCCGTGCACCAGTAGGGTATCATCGTCGTGGATGTCAAAGATGTACTTGTGCGTCGCCGCCACGTAGGTCATATAACCACCTATGGTGTGGACCACGCCCTTGGGTTTGCCCGTTGAGCCGGAGGTATAGAGGATGAAGAAAGTATCCTCTGCATTCATAACCTCGGGCTCGTTCTGGGCCGAGACACCGGCCATCTCTTCGTGCCACCAGGTGTCACGTCCCGGCTCCATGTGAACCTCATCATCCGTGCGCTGCACGACGATGACGTCCTCGATGGTCGGGCATGACTCCAGCGCCTGATCGGCCGTATCCTTCAGGCCTATGTGCCTGCCCCCGCGGACCGAGACGTTACTGGTGATGAGGAGCTTGCACTCCGAGTCGTTGATGCGGTCGGCCAGGGCGGAGGCGCTAAAGCCGCCGAACACGACAGAGTGGATGGCGCCGATGCGGCTCACGGCCAGCATGGCGATAGCCAGCTCGGGGATCATGGGCAAATAGATGGCCACACGGTCGCCCCTTTCGATGCCCTTGCTCTTCAGCACGTTAGCGAGCTTGCATACCTCGCGATGCAAATCCTGGTAGGTCAGGATGCGAGTCTCCTCTTCCGCGTCACCCTGTCAGATGATGGCTGCCTTGTTCCTGCGCCACGTACCTAGGTGACGGTCAAGACAATTATAAGAGGGGTTCAGTTCGCCGTCCGCGAACCATTTGATATCGATGATATCCTCGCTCGTATCCCACGTGTACTCTCGGCCCTTGGTGGGCTTTTTGTACCAATCCAGGATCTCGGCCTCTTTGAGTCAGAACTCGTCCGGATTCTCGACGGACTCCTGATACATCTCCTCGTACTGTTCCATGGACTTGATATGGGCGTCTGCGAAAAACTCTGGGGGTGGTGGGAATTTCCTGTTTTCCTCCATAAGTGCTTCCATACCAGTCCGTTGTTGCTCCGCCATAAGGTCCCGCCCTACTACGATGCCACTTGAAAATAGAAAGCTTTATCCAACCTTATTGTAGTTTTACAGCCTGCACACGGCAATGTCAAGATCCCATTATCATTTACAGACATCGGTTGGCACGATCAGCCATGGCGGGGTAGGCACTTGCACCCCCCGCTCCGGGAATGTATTATGTGAATGTTTCATCCAATCCAGTGCGCGGGAAGGAGCCCCATGTATGCCCATTCTGCCAACGATAAAGGCCAGCGACATTCCCTCAAGGAGCATCTTCAGCAGGTTGCCGAGCAGACGGCCACGTATGCCCAGGCTCTGGGCGTGCCGGAATTGGGCCGCTGCCTGGGCCTGTGGCACGACGTGGGCAAGATCCACCCCGGCTTCCAGCGCTACCTCCTGCGCAGCGAGGAAAACCAGCCCGCCAGAAGTCAGGATCACAAGACGGCCGGCGCCCTCTTGGCTCTGCAGGCCGGATGCGACTTGGCCTGCTTCGTGCTCCAGGCCCATCACGGCGGGCTGCGGTCTGGGCCCGACCTGAAGGGCTGGCTGGCGGATTCCCAGCGCCGTCGCACTGCTGAGGAGGCCGTCGTTCGCGCCAAGGAGGTGTGGCCCGAACTGACGCAGTGCGCGGCCCGCCTGCCGGCCTGGGTCAATGAGAATCCGCACGACGTGGAACTCTTGCTGCGCCTCCTCCTCTCGGCCCTGGTGGACGCCGACTATGCCGATACCGCCGCCCACTTTCACGATCTCCCCGAACTCCCCCAGCCTCCCTCACTGGCGACGCTGTGGGAGCGCTTTCAGGAGAACCAACGGCAGCTCACCAGCCGGAGCGACGATACGCCCGTCAACGATATACGGGACGCGATCTACCACCACTGCCTGGCCGCCTCTGGGGGACCCACGGGCCTCTACCGCATGACGGTGCCCACCGGCGGGGGCAAGACCCGTTCCGCCATGGGCTTTGCCCTGCAACATGCCCTCAAGCACGACCTGCGGCGCGTGGTGGTCGCCGTGCCCTATATCACCATCACCCAGCAGACCAGCGATACCTACCGGAAGATTTTCGGCCCCGACGTGGTGCTGGAACACCACAGCGCCGTGGACGTGAAGGAGACGGACGAATGGATGCGCGCCGCGGCCGAGAACTGGGACGCACCCATCATCGTCACCACCACGGTGCAGCTCTTTGAGAGCCTCTTCTCTCGACGCCCGCAAAAGGTGCGCAAGTTGCACCGCCTGGCCCGCAGCGTCATCATCCTCGACGAGGCCCAGACCCTGCCCACGCCCCTGCTGGAGCCCGCCCTGGACGTCCTGCGCACCCTGACCACGCGCTTTGGCGCCACCGTGGTGCTCTCCACGGCCACCCAGCCGGCCTTTGACGTGGTGGGGCCCTTTCAGAAATTGGAAGCCCGCGAGATCGTTCCCCAGCCCCAGCGCTACTATCGGGGACTGGAGCGCGTGACCTACGACTGGCGCACGGAGCGGGGCCGTCCCTGGGAGGAGGTGGCCCAGGAGATGGCCGGGCATCCCCAGGCGCTGGCCGTGGTCAATACCAAGGGCGACGCCCTGGCCCTGCTGGAGGCTCTGGCGCCCCTGGTGGACACGCCCCCGCACCACCTCTCCACGCGGCTGTGTGGCCTGCATCGCCGCCGCGTCCTGGATCAGGTGTTACAAGAACTGGAGGATGGCGCCCCCTGCCGCCTGGTGTCCACCCAGGTGGTGGAGGCTGGCGTGGATATCGACTTTCCTCTCGTCCTGCGCGCCATGGCCCCTCTGGACAGCATCATCCAGGCCGCCGGGCGCTGCAACCGCGAGGGGCGCCTGGAGCGCGGGCGCGTGGTGGTCTTTGAAACCGCCGAAGGCCATACGCCGGGCGGCGCCTACGAGATCGGCGCCAACCAGGCGCGGGTCGTGCTCAAGCAGTACGGCACCGATCTGGGGGCGGCGACGGCGGCGCGGCACTACTTTGAGCGGCTGTACGACACCGTCGATCTGGACAAGTACGACGTGCAGCGAAAGCGCCGGCGCCTCGACTACCCCGCCACCGACAAGGCGTTCGAGATGATACCTGACAACCAGGTGAGCGTTCTGGTACAATACGGTAACTGCAAGGAGCGGAAAGAGATGGAGCGCACGTTGGACGACCTGGAACAATACCGCATCAATCCCCGCGATGCCATGCGCAGGCTACAGCCCTATCTGGTGCAGGTGCCCCGCTACCAAGTGGACGACCTCCGGGCCCAGGGCTGGATCACCGAGACGCGGCTGCCCAGTCTCTACTATTGGCAGGGACGCTATGACGACGTGCGGGGCATCGTTACTGAGGAAGATTCGTCGGCAAAGGTACTGAGCTGAAATGAGACCAGGAAAGGAGAACCCATGTCCCAATTCCCCCCATTAATGGTCAAGGTATGGGGTCCCATGGCCTGTTTCACCCGGCCCGAGATGAAGGTGGAGCGCGTCACCTACCCTGTACCCACGGCCTCCGCCGCCCGCGGCGTGCTGGAGGCCATCTTTTGGAAGCCCCAGTTCGCCTGGCAGGTGCAGGAGGTGTGGGTGCTCAAACCCATCCGCTACGTCTCCTTGCTGCGCAACGAGGTCAAGAGCAAGGCCAGCGTGCGCTCTACGAAACGCTGGGCCGAGGAAGGCGGATATTTTGACATCGGCGAGGAGCGCACCCAGCGCCACACCCTGGCCCTGAAGGACGTGGCCTACGTCATCAAAGCCCGGGTGCAGGTGGCCGAGGATTGTGACGATCCCCCGCCAAAGTTCCGCGACCAGTTCCGCCGCCGCGTGCAGCGGGGCCAGTGCTTCACCCGCCCCTATCTGGGCTGCCGCGAGTTCGCCGCTGCCTTTGGCCCCGTCCAGGGCGACGAGGAGCCCATACGCGCCAGCCGCGACCTGGGGCCCATGTTGCTGGATCTGGACTACGAGGGCGATTCCGGGCGTGGGGAGCCCGTCTTCTTTGAGGCCCGGCTCGTGGACGGTGTGGTGCGCTACCCGGAAAGGAGGCTGTGAGCCATGTTCCTGCAACGTCTGAAGGAATATGCCGACTGCCACCGGGATGAGTTACCACCCAGTCTCTATGACGCGGTACGCGTGCGTTACATCATCGAGCTTGACGAGGAAGGGCGGCTTCTTAGCGACAGGCTTACGGATCTCTCGGATCCAGAGAGTCGGAGGAGCCGCCGCGGCCCGCGCATGCCCATGCCCTATGTCAAGAGGACCTCGGGCATCAGCCCCCAGCTCTTTTGTGATACGGCTCCCTATACGTTGGACCTTCCCCGTGAGGGCAGGAGCGAAAGCCGCGAACATGGCTGCCACGAGGCCTACATGGAGATGCTGGAGCGATGTGCTGAGGCCACTGGGGAGCCCGCCGTGGAGGCGGTCCTGCGCTTCTTGGAGAACGACCCCCTGGAGCACTTGCACCTTCCCGAGGATATGGATCGGGGCGGTAACATCATATTTCGAGTGAATGAACGCAACCCCGCCGATCTGCCAGCAGTGAAGCGCTTTTGGGTTCGCTCTTACACGGGGGAGGATCTACCCATCATGCAGTGTATCGTATGCGGGCGGAGGGAGCCGGTGCTGAACAGCCTGCCCACGTCGGTGAAGGGAGTGCCCGGCGCGCAGGCTTCGGGGGCAGCCATCATCTCGGCCAATGAGGAAGCCTACGAGTCCTATGGCCTCGAACGTTCCCACATCGCTCCCATTTGTCTGGACTGTGCCGAGAGCACGACCATGGCACTGAACCGCCTGCTGCGCCTGGACGATCATCATCTGCGCTTTTCCACCGGCGTCTATGTCTTTTGGACCCGGGGGGAAGAGGAATGGAACCCCGTGGGCTTTCTTAGCCAACCAAAAGCAGAGGATGTGCGCGCCCTGCTACTTTCCGTGTACAGCCACCCTGCCGCTCCTGTGGAGAGCAGCGACTTCTACGCCGCCTTTTTGACGGGCAGCGGAGGCCGCGTGCAGGTGCGCGACTGGCTGGACACCACCGTGGAGCAGGTACAGCGCCACCTGGCCCACTGGTTTCAGGCCCAGCGCATCGTAGGGCCCTGGGGAGAGGAACCGGAACCCCTGGGCGTGTACAGCCTGGCGGGGAGCACCGTTCGCGATCTGAACGATCTGCCCCCCAATGTGCTGCGCCAGCTCGTGGGCACTGCCCTCACCGGGCGCCCCCTGCCGCCAGGGCTGCTTCACGGCGCGGTACAGCGCACCCGTGCCCAACAGGCGGTGAACCGCAATCAGGCGGCGCTGATCAAACTGGTGCTGAGTATGAGAACACAAGATGCTGACATATTACGAGAGGAGGATCCTATGACGGATCTAGATCTGAGCAATCGCGAACCGGCCTATCTGTGTGGGCGGCTGCTGGCCGAGATCGAGGCTGCCCAGCGGGCCGCCATCCCTGGGGCCAAGGCCACCGTGATCGACCGCTTTTTTGGCACCGCCTCCACGGCCCCGGCCTCGGTCTTTGGCAATCTGCTGCGGGGCGCCCAGGCCCACCTAGGCAAATTGAAGCGCGACCGCCCAGGAACCTATGGCGGCATCCAGCGACGCCTGGAGGAGATCATGTCCGGGCTGGAGGAGTTTCCTCGCACCCTGTCCCTGGACGAGCAGGCCCTTTTTGTGTTGGGCTACTATCATCAACGGGCCAGCGACCGTGCAGCGGCGACGCGAGCGAGGGACGAACAAGAAGAGAGTGAACTGTAGAACGCTCAATAGAGGGAAAGGAGTCATTTCATGAGTTCCGTGATCAACGACATCGACCGACGGCACGACTTTGTGCTCTATTTCGACGTCACCGACGGCAACCCCAACGGCGACCCGGACGCGGGCAACCTGCCCCGCGTGGACCCCGAGACCATGCAGGGGCTGGTCACCGACGTCTGCCTCAAGCGCAAGGTGAGGGATTTCGTGGACCTCGTCCACGGCGACGAGGGGCGCTACAAGATCTATGTGCAGGACAAGGGCGTCGCTTTGAACACCCTGCACCAGCGGGCCTACGATGCCCTGGATATAAAATCCACGGGCACCAAACAAAAGCGGGAGGACGTGGACAAGGCCCGCGCCTGGATGTGCCAGAACTTTTACGACGTGCGCGTGTTCGGCGCCGTGATGGCCATGGGCGTGAACTGTGGTCAGGTGCGCGGCCCCATCCAGCTCACCTTTGCCCGCTCCGTGGATCCCGTGGTGCCCATGGACGTCTCCATCACCCGCGTGGCCATCACCCGGCCCGAGGACGCGGAGGTGGTGGAAGCCGAAGGAGGAGAAGGCGTATCGGGCGGCAAGCGCACGGAGATGGGCCGCAAGGCTCTGGTGCCCTACGGCCTCTATCGCGCCCAGGGATTCTACAACCCCTATCTGGCCGAGCAGACGGGGGTTCAGGAGGAGGACCTGTCTCTCTTTTGGGATGCGCTGCAAAAGATGTGGGAGTTCGACCGCTCGGCCTCGC
>JAYENT010000049.1:0-3324 GCA_034722245.1 Chloroflexota bacterium | reverse complement strand
AAGGGGATGGTCAGGGCGAGCAGGATGGCGCTGACGGCATACACGGGGCGTCTGCCAAATAGCGTCATCAAAGGATACGCAAAGAGGGGTCCCAGGCCAGAGCCCAGATCGCCCATGGTTTGGTAGCCGCTTACCACGCCGCTTCTCTCGCCCCTCGGCGTCATATCGCCCATCCAGGAGACAAGCATGGGCGGCACCACGCCGTAAGCGATGGCGGCCATGAACACGCCCACGCCGATGAGCCAGAGATTGCCCCGCAGAGCGAAGCAGCCCAGACCAATTACCCCCAGCACCTCTCCCAACAGCAACACCCGTGTGCGGTCGCCTAAATAGTCGCTGAGGTAACCCAGGCCCGGTCCGGCCAAGATGGTTATCAGGTTGCGTACAAAGAGAAGGATGGCCGTCAGAGAGGCGATGCCCACTATGGTGCCTGCCACGCGCACGTTCTGCTCCAGGCTTTGGGACAAGTAGTAGCCCAGGGTGGAGTAAAAGACGCCAGCGAAAAAGAAGCGGTGAGCAAAGTTGAGGCCCCAGATGAGCCAGAAGCGGCTGTCCACGGCGCCCAGCGTGTGACGCCAGCGCGTTATGCGCGTCAGCAGAAGCGCCGCCGAGACCTGCTTGCCGTTCTCCTCGTTGTGCCTCGTGCGGGGCAGGGTGAGGGCCCCCAGGCATCCCAGCGAGGTCAGGGCGCCCAGGGCGAACATGGCGCGGGGGAATCCCCAGGCGTCAACCAGAAAACCGCCCAACAGGGCGCCCAGCGCGCCACCAAAGTAGGAAAAGGAGGCATAGATTCCTGTAAAGCGCCCCCGCCTCTCCTCCGTGCTTACGTCGAGGACCATGGCGTAGGCGGCTACCACCAGCAGGGCCCAGGCTACGCCCCATAGGGCTCGCCAGAATAAAAGGGGCCAAAAGCCTCTACTCAGGCTATACCCGAGGGTTGAGAGGGTGCCAGTGGCAAGCCCCGCAATGTAGGGCAGCCTGGGACCCATGCGGCGGGAAAGCCGGCCGCTGAGCACGTTCAGGGGCAGACGCACCAGGCGGTTGATGCTCAATAACCATCCCACCTGCACCGCCGTCACACCAGCGGCGGCATATTGTGAGGGCAGCACGGCGTATAGGGTGGCATCGCCCACCAGGGACAGGGCTGTGCATAGTGTCAGCGTCCAGACCACACGGGGGGTGTTCGGATGCTTTCTCAACGTCTCCTCCCGATGATCACAAAGGACGAAAGGGGGCCAGTGATGTACACTTTTTTGATGGCTTTACCGTTCGTCATGGTATTCTAGGCTTGGCCAACACCTCGCGGATCTCCAGATCGAAGAAGGAGCGCGGGTAGGCGGGCTTGCAGACGATGGCCGTGTCGGCTCCGCTGCCCGTGCCCGCGATGGAGATGACCTCCTCATCCATGTTCAGGTGCCCCGCGTCGGCGGCCATGAGCACGCATTCCACGGCCACCTTCATACCCTGGCAGAAGCGGTAAAGCGTGTCCCGCACAATCTCTGGTATCGTGCGGCCGCCGTATGTTTCGGAGAAGGCCGCGCCCACCCCGTCGCCCAGGGCGTGGATGCCTGTAACCACGTGCAAGCCCATGCCGCGCAGTTCCTCCTTGGTCTTTTCTGACATGCACCAGCCCAGATCCTCAAAGCCGTGACAGAGGGTGACGACGATGATCCGGATGCCGTGGGGTGCCAGGACATCGTGGGCCCGCCGTGCAGTATCCCCGTGGGACGAGGCCACTACGGCCTGGGTGATGCCCAGGGCCTGCGCCCGTTCCAGGGCAATCTCCAACGTCTCGTCCGTGTTCTGTGGACCGGGCTCGTCGAAGCAGTAGGTGGTGAGTCGCATGATTCCTCCTCGTTGACGGTGACCTTTTTCGTTGGCGGGGCAGGGGGGACAGGCTTGGTATGGGCTTTCGCGCTTCCCATCTGCGAAGCGCATTGTAATGGAGGAGGAGGTTAGAGGCAAAAGGGAAAGGACGGCAGGCCATCTTGTTATCTATCTCTGGGTTTTCTTCTAGCTACCCTACAGTTTGTATCCATAGACAGGCAAAAGTCGAAAGGGGATAGATAATCCGTTCGTCAAAGCCCTCTCGACAATACGTAAGCCGATTTGAAAAAGGCTCAAATCACGACGGTCCGAGCGATCAACAAGATGCCTATCTCCATCCTTGATGGTCTTTCGGCCCACGCAAATCAGCCACACGTACAGCAAAACTACCGCCAGCGTCAAACGCGAAAGGCGTGGAAAATGTCGCAAATGGGTGCTTTCCAGATCGAATCCGTGTCCCTTCATGTCACCAAACATCTCTTCGATCCACATCCGGCGGCGATAAGCGCGCAAAGCCTGATGACGAGAAGGCAAATTGGTGGCCAACAGCCAGGGCTCCTCTTCCTCCCGCTTCCAGTGAGCGAGCAGACAGGTGGGGAGACCATACTTGGCCGTCAACAGGCCAGCGCCCAACCAGCGGCTTTCGCCCGCCTCCTGAATCAGAGCACCAAAGGCTTGCCATGGCCTGTCCGGCAACTTGATGAGGTGAGAGCGCTTCTGCCGCAGAACGTACCACCAATCCCAGATATCGACCTGCGCGATGACATCCACAGCGCCAAATTCACTATCGCCGACCAACAAAACGGGGACATCCTCCGGCACCAACGTTTTCACATGGGCCAAAAGCGCCAGTTGTTTGTGTGCGGAACTGTGTCCCCTGGCCTTCTCCACCCACATCCAAGCGATGGGGATCGCCCTCTGCCGAAAGGCGACAGCTACCATCAGAAGTTGATGATGGAAACCGACCTTCGTTCCGTCGGCGATCAGGCGCACTTCCCCTGTGGTGCGGGCCATCGCCTCTATCTCCATCCTGGCGATGGGCTCGTACCAGTCCCGCACGCGGAGAGTGGGACTTTTCAAGAAGCGCCTCAGACGTTGGACGGTGCTCAGAACCTTGGCCTCTCCGGGAATCTTCAAGGCGATCTGGCTGAGGTGAACGGATTTACTCTTGTAGATACCAACCATCAACCAGACCATATTTCGCAGGCGATTGATACGTTCCCCAGGGCGCAGTTGCGAAATCCGGCGCATCCAGGTATGATACAGGTTGTTGACCGACATTGGGGAGCCTCCTTTCAGAATGGTTGACAAACTAATTCTGTAGGAGTTCCCGATTCGGTCAACTTTCTATTTGCTAAAGTGTAGGGTAGCTAGATTGGAGAACTTTTGGCAATCACAGAGTGGCGTTTTTCGGTGATTTCCGAGAGGAGTTCAAAGACCTAGCCAAACTGATTGGGTTCGGGGTTGTCGAAAAAGATAGGTGACTGAATGCCCGTC
>JAYENT010000048.1:3442-62297 GCA_034722245.1 Chloroflexota bacterium | reverse complement strand
GAAGATGAACGTCAAACTGCACAGCTTGCGGAGAAGCTGTGCAGTTTGACGTTTTAGATTTTCTAGGACGCAGACATAGCTGCGCCCATTGGGCGAACTATAGTACTCTTACGTGAGCGGCCTGCAGCCCCTTCTGGCCCTCTTCAACGTCGAACTCGACCCGCTGATTTTCCTGCAGAGAACGAAATCCCGTTCCCTCGACGGCCGAGTAATGGACAAATACGTCTTCTCCCGCGTCGCGGGAGATAAAGCCGTATCCTTTGCTATCGTTGAACCACTTGACGATCCCTGTTTCTCTTTCACTCATTTTCTGTGCTCCTTAAAGTTACGATTTTGGGCGAAGCGGTGCAGGCAAAAGAAAAAGCCGTCCAGCCTCCGCAAGTCTGGACGGTCCTCCAACAGCCAAAACCTACTTCATCCTACGCAGAAAGTATAGCATGCTTTTGCAGAGCGGTCAAATTCGCGCCCACGACCTACTTGGAGAAAGTGGATGAGCCCAAGCGTTCCTCTCGCCATTTTCTATAAGGAGGATTCAGATATCGCCTTCAGGGCCCCTGCCAGGATGTGCTTGTCCGTCTTGGCGTAATCGTGTACACTCACCCCCGTAGGGATTTCCGATTTTGTGACATTGGAGGTTTGCGCGATGAAGATTACAGATCTAAAGTGCACTGTTCTGGGGCAGAACCCCGTGGTTCGCATTGTCACCGATGCGGGTATCGACGGATTTGGGGAGGTCGAGACTTCCAAGGCGTACCTGAAACCGCACGTCATGTTCTACAAACCATTCATTTTAGGCGAGGATCCTACGAACGTGGAGAGTGTCATGCGCAAGATCCGCCGGCTGGGGAGCTTTAAGCCGTGGGGAAGTGCGGTGAGCGCTATTGAGATCGCCCTGTGGGACATCGCCGGAAAGGCTGCCGGATTGCCCATTTATAAGCTTTTGGGCGGCAAGGTTCGCGACAAAGTGCGCGTTTACAACGGCGCGGTGAGGTTTCCCATGGATGGGGCTTCGCCGGAGGACTATGCCGAGAACATGGCCAAGATGAAAGCCAGCGATGAGAACTTTTGCATTATCAAGCAGGGCATCGCTTTCCATGGGAGTCACATGGCGAGGCAGGTGCCCAACTTTTTCTATGGCACGCTAGAGGCTGGCGGGCATCATCCCAATCGCGGGCTCTTGACAGAGAGGGGGCTGAACCACGTGATAGCCTGTGTGGAGGCCATGAAGGACGTTCTGGGAGATGAGGTGGGCCTGGCGCTCGACTGTGGCCCAGGTTGGATGGTCCCCGACGCCATCAGATTGGCCAAGGCTTTGGAGCCCCTTAATGTGATGTGGCTTGAGGATTTGATCACGGGCGACTATACGCCCTATGTCTTGGCCGACGTGTATCGCGAGGTGACACAGAGCACATCGACGCCTATACATACGGGCGAGCAGATCTACCTGCGGCAGAATTTCAAGGCGCTTATCGAGACTCATGCGGTAAACGTCGTTGGCCCGGACCCGTGCGACGTGGGCGGTCTGGCGGAAATGAAATGGATTGCTGAGTATGCTGACCTCCACGGTATTCTGATGGCGCCTCACGGTACGGGCGATGGGCTCCTGGGCCTTGCGGCCCTGGTGCAGCTGGCAGCAACATTGCCTGACAACTTTATCGCCTTCGAGTACCCCGTCGGCAGGCCCGATTGGTGGTACGATATCGTCGAGGGGCTTCCGGACCCCATCGTCGAGGATAGCCTCATTGAGGTCTGGGACGGACCAGGCCTGGGCGTGGAACTGAACGCGGAAGCGGCACGGCAGTATTTGCCAGAGGGTGATGAAGACTTTTTCGATTAACCGATCGCGCGTGGGCGGAGCCTCAATCCGCCCACGTGTGCTCTCTCAGCCAGCGAAAGTTGGGCTTTCCTTCTTTCCTTCCCCTCTGCCGATTCATGGATGTTCCCCACGTGGCGGCGAATGGGCCTTCTGAGCGGCCGGGGATTGGTCTCTTGGGATGGCTTCTGCAGGTGCACCCGCTTCCTGCTGTGAGGGCGGAACCGTTCATGTGGCCAATGCGATACTTGCGGCGTTACGCTCGGCCTTCTCGTAGCGTTTCTTCATCGTCCGTAAGTACCTGAATCGTTCGTCGACATTCATCTTCTCCCCTGTCGCTACGTTTGCCCTTCGGTAAGACTATCATTTGGTAGAACCATCTTGTCATGGTTAGATTTTAGATGGTAGAACGCGACCAATAAACGCGGAGGCGTTCTTTTGACATCCCTTACCGATGCGTGTATGATGTGAGGTTGATTTGGCTATTGAACAATGGCGTTCTTTCGTTGTCTTTGTTATCTCCTTTTGCATTGCCGCATAGCGTGGAGACAACGTGCCTCAATTTGGCAAGGGGCCTGATCCGTTGCCATAATGTCTGTAAAAGGGGTTCTCCCGTTGGTTCGGGACCTCAGGAAAAGTTCGCTTTTCTAGATTGTGGGAGGTGGAAATGGTTTGGGAAATCGTAGCACTTGTCTCCGGCGTAATTTCCATAGCCGCGGCGCTATACCTGTACAAATGGGTTCTGGCGCAGGAGAATGGAAGCGAGGCAATGCATCAGTACTCTGCGGAAGTGCAGGAAGGAGCGGCGGCCTATTTGAAGCGCCTTTATCAGGCTCTTGGCGTCTTGGCCCTCATTATCGCCATACTCATGTTGTTTATGCTTGGTTGGCGGTCAGCTCTGGCTTATTTGGTGGGGTCGGCTTGCTCTGCCATCGCAGGTTATGCGGGGATGCATGTGGCAACGCGCGCTAATGCTCGTGTGGCCTGGGCTGCGCGTTTTGGCCTTAGAAGGGCCTTCCCTGTCGGCTTTTTCGCCGGTGGCGTGATGGGCTTCTCTGTCGTCGGCTTTGCCCTTTTGGGCATAACGATCCTGTACATGATCTTTGGCGATCCACAGATCGTTCTCGGTTTCAGCTTTGGCGCCAGCACCGTTGCCCTATTGGCCAAGGCCGGTGGAGGTATCTATACCAAGACGGCCGATATCGGAGCCGACCTCGTGGGCAAAGTTGAGTTCGATTTGGTGGAGGATGATCCCCGGAATCCGGCTACGGTGGCCGACAACGTGGGCGATAACGTGGGTGACGTTGCGGGAATGGGAGCGGACATCTTTGACTCTTACGTGGCCAGTGTTGTGGCGGTGATGATCCTGGGCTCCGTTCTGTATTCCGAGCAGTACGTTCTTTATCCCATCCTGCTCAGTGCGGCGGGGATATTCGCCTCCCTTCTGGGGATGCTCTTTGCGCGCACGGGCGGCACGGGCGACCCAGGGCGGGCCATCAATGCAGGAACGGTTGCCACCACGGTGATCTTTGCCGTATTCACGTTGGGCGTCGTCTTCTTGTTGGGGATTGACCATCCCTGGGGCGTCTACTGGCCAACTATCGCGGGGCTTTTGGCTGGCGTTTTGATCGGTTTCACGTCCGATCGCTATACAGACATCGATCAAGGGCCTGCGCAGAACACCGCTGAAGCTGCGCAGACGGGCGCGGCGATCGTTATTATAGAGGGCTTTTCATACGGGCTTCTGAGTTTGGTGCCGGCTATCCTTGGCATCTGTGCTGCCATGATGGCTGCCTGGTTCCTGGCCCAGCAATTTGGCGTCGCGGGCACGTATGGCGTGTCGGTTTCCGCTGTTGGGATGTTGGCTATCACAGGCATGATCATGTCCTCCGACGCCTATGGTCCCATCGTGGATAATGCCAAGGGATGCGCCGAGTATGGTGGTGAAAGCGAGGAGACCATCGCCGTCTGTGACCGCCTGGATGCGGCGGGGAACACGGCCAAGGCCATCACCAAGGGCTTTGCCATCGGCGCAGCCGCTCTGACCGTTTTGGCGCTCTTTGCCTCCTATGCGGAAACAGTGGATCTGCAGACACTGGATATACGTACTCCCACCGTCATGGTGGGCGTCTTTTTGGGTGCTATGATGCCCCCCCTCTTCTCTGCGTTGACCATGCTTTCCGTGGGACGTAATGCAGGGTTGATGATCGAGGAGATTCGTCGACAGTTCAACTCGGAACCGGGCATACTTGAGGGCACCGTCAGGCCCGACGTGGCGAGTTGTATCGACATCGCCACGCGGGGGGCTCTCAAGGAGCTCATCCTCCCTGGCGCTTTGAGCCTGCTTACCCCTGCTGCGGTGGGCTTGGTGCTTGGCAAATACGCCCTGGGTGGCTTCTTGGGCGGCTCCATCGTGACCGGTATCATCTTTGCCCTGTTCATGGCCAACTCGGGCGGGCTTTGGGACAATGCGAAAAAGTACATTGAGGATGGCGCCTACGGTGGCAAAGGGTCAGACGCCCACAAGGCCGCCGTCGTCGGCGATACCGTTGGTGATCCCTTCAAGGATACGGCAGGTCCGTCTCTGAATACGCTCATCACGGTGATGTCCCTTAGCGCTGCGGTGTTCGGACCGCTTATCGCTCAGATAGCTCTCTTTGGCTAAGTACGGCGGAACGGCTACGGTGTTCTCTTCTAGGATACGTTGAGAGAGCGTCGAGCAGAAGAACAGGCCCCCGCTTGAGAAAGCGGGGGCCTGTTGGCGTATGGGGGTTCATCTAGCGACCAGGATGGTAGTAAACGTCCCATCCCAGGTATTTGGTAAAGGCTTCATGGAGCGCGTCGGCCGTGGTGGATAGGTTCACAGCCACGTGATGCTCAAACCCCCGTTCACAGATAAAGTGTAGCAGTTCTTGAAAATCCGGCACCGCGATGACGCCGTACCCTCCAAACGTATCCACCGGATCGTCGGTGATCCTTGCCTCGCCCAGATAGGCACGGATATTCCCCGTCAGATCGTCCGTGGAGACACGGCAGTAGGTGATATCGGCGGGCTTCACTTTGCCCACGATGGTGCCATACGTGTTCTCCTTGCCCACCGTCCCCGCGATGATCTCCTGATAGCCCATGACCCCCTCGTCACCAAAGAAGGCCTGAGGGAGGTTGCTGCAGTGAAAGACTATGGCCTTGTTGGGATCCTCACCATAGTTATTGTTCCAGTCGAATAGAGCACTGGGGCGTCCCGAGGCGAGAACCATGGCATACATGCCCAGTAGACCCGTGATATCCGTCTCGCAAGCGCTGGGCACGAGTTGATTGCTCAGCATGCTCATGATGGTGCAGGGCATCACGCCATAATATTCCTGCAGCGCCGTCCAACACTGTATGGCCGTGCCCACTAGCTCATACTCGTCGATCCACGTCTGCAAAACAACGCCGAACTTGGCCATCTTGCTGATGGCGTCCTGCGGTATGTTGGCCGTGTCCGCGTATCCTTTGATTTCGTTGATCTTGCTCTTGACGGTCTCGTCATCGTCGGAGAGGACGGCCGTTCTGCCCAGGATCTCTGACAAGTCTATGGTTTCAACACAGACGCCTGCATTCTCCAGGATCTTTTCGCTGTAGCGTACGGTCTTAAAGTTGGTCGGACGAGCTCCCACCTGGCCAAAGCGTGCCCCGCGCACGCCATTGACCACACGGCACGTGGCTGCAAAGTCGTGCAAGTCTTGGCGAAAGCTGCTGGATTCTGGATCAACGGTGTGGAGCGTCGTCAGGCTGTAGGGGATACCGTACTGGCTCAAGTTATTGCAGGCCGATATCTTGCCACAGAAGCTGTCGCGGCGGTGATCGATGTCCATGTTGCCCAGCTCGTCGGGAAACGCTTGCACTAGAACGGGGACATTGAGATCTGCGAGCCGCAGCGCATTGGCAATGGCCCCCTCGTCACCAAAGTTCGGCAAGGTGACGATGATTCCGTCGATTTCCTCCCTATGGGCCCGAAAGAGCTCCGCGCATGCCTTCGCCTCTTCGTAGGTCTCCACCGAGCCATAAGGTGTGTCGCTAGGGGACAGTGCGATCGATTTGTATCCTTCGTCTTCGAGGACGCCCAGTATCGTTTCGCGACCGCTCTCGCACAGTTCTGAGGGAAAGAATCCCCGATTGCCGACAATGACGCCAAAAGTGGTCATGTGAGTTCCTCCTTCATAGATATACAAATCTGTCCATTCCATGTGCTCATATCTGTCTTATCGCTACACGTCTATTATCGCAGGGAAGCCCGAATTTGTCCATCTACCCGGAATGTCCGTCAGAGCCCTGTCTTTCTTCTCCCTCAGGCTCACGTTCGCCATATGCTATCTCTAGCGCTTTGTGAGACACGCGTTGGTAGATTTCAACAAGGCTTTTCTGTACCGTCTCCTCATTTGCAAAGGCGGGGGCTCCCAGCAGCTTCAGAACTTCCATGTGGATGTCTGGGGGCCCCACGTCTATTTCCACGTTCTCTATTTGCGGCCCTATTCTCCAGAACGTATGACTATCGCTCGGGAGCGAGACGTTCGCCACGTCGGCGCCTCCCTGTCCTTCATATCCTTGCCGGTCCCGCTCGTATTGCGAGCGGCTTGCCCTTCTTGCACGAAATCCGGCGAGTATCTGTTCTCGGGTGCGTCCCCGCATGCGAAAGAGGAGGAACGGGTCTTTGCCGAGACGCTGGGCGAGGAGGTGATACACGCCGGCTACATGCTCGCACGGTACGATGGGAGAGCCACAAGAGCAGTGCGCATGCAGGTCACGGCGGGTGCCTGGAAACAGGGCAAGGCCGATGGAGCGAAACACGACCTCTATGTCAGGGGGCATCTCTCCATTGAGGAGTTGAGCAGCATAACCCGCCTGCTGGAACATGGCGTCCAACGCCTGCTCCCACTCTTGGTCGTCAAAGGTGTCGATCTCTATATGGATTTGAACGGGGTCCAGGGCGGGGCCCTTTATCTGTGCCACAACCGAGCCGGGGCTCACTTCCAGCCTGGATGGGTAGTCCCGTTCGAGGTACTTTTTCCCTTGAGCGAGTCTTTGAGCGTCGAGCCACTGCGCCAGGGTTCTAAGCCAGTGTTTGGCCCACCAACTGCTGAGGCTCTCTTCCCGATCCATGTGCATCTCGCCGTCCTTTTGCGCAGGGGAATTCTTTTCTCTCGCGTCGCCGCTTGATCCGTTGAGCGTATCGGCTTTTGGCATCCGGCTACTCCACTTCTATTGCTTCAGCACGCAAGGAAATCAGATCGCGCAGTTCCTCGGTGTCCAACTCTGTGACCCAGCCTTCACCCTGTCCCACAATATTCTCGGCCAGGGCGCGCTTGCTCTCGATAAGCTGGTCGATCCGTTCTTCGAGCGTGCCCAGACAGATGAACTTGTGCACCTGTACGTCCTGCTTCTGTCCGATACGGTAGGCGCGATCGGTGGCCTGGTTTTCTACCGCGGGGTTCCACCACCTATCATAATGAAAGACGTGGTTGGCGCGCATGAGGTTGAGCCCGGTGCCCCCGGCCTTGAGCGAGAGCACAAAGATGGGAGGGGCGTTTGAGTCTTCTTGGAAGCGTGTAAGCATCCTTTGCCGTCGTTTCTGTGGCGTTCCGCCGTGGAGAAAGAGTACTTCCTGCCCGAATCTGTTCTGCAAGTGACGCTGAAGGAGCTTTCCCATCTGTGCAAACTGCGTGAAGACCAAGGCACGATCTCTTACTTCCAGGATCTCTTCCAGCATTTCGCAGAGGCGATTCAGTTTTCCAGAACGGCTCGATATCCGCGAGCGATCTCCTAGAAAGAGCGTGGGGTGGTCGCATATTTGCTTGAGGCGGGTCAACATGGCCAGGATGAGACCGCGCCGTCTCATGCCGTTTTCCTTGTCTTCCTCCAAGGTATTCATGGTATCGCGGACCACGGCCTCGTACAGTGTCGCCTGCTCCCGTGTGAGGTTGCAGTAAACCTTGTATTCGAACTTTTCGGGCAGATCCTGGATGACTTTTGGGTCAGTTTTCAGCCGGCGCAGGATAAAGGGGCGCACCAATCTTCGCAATTGCTCCGAGGCCTCCTCGTCGCCATACCTTTCGATGGGGATGGCGAACGTACGGCGAAAGCTCTCCAGGGAGCCCAGATACCCAGGGTTCAGGAAGGACATGATGGACCATAGCTCGGTCAGGCGATTCTCTATGGGTGTGCCCGTCAGCGCGAGCCGATAGTCGCTAGGGATACGGCGGATGGCCCGCGCTTGTTTGGTATGTGGGTTCTTGATGTTCTGTGCTTCATCCAGAATGACATCACTCCAATGGACACGCTGCAGGTCGTCGATATCTCTCCTTGCCAGTCCGTAGGTGCTTATCACCAGATCATGCTCTGCGCTTTCTTTAACGAACTCGTCGCCCTCGGGACGGCTGCTTCCGTGATGTACCACTACCCGCAGTGACGGTGCGAAACGGGACACCTCGCGCTGCCAGTTCCCCACCAGGGAGGTGGGGCAGATTACAAGGGAGGGAGGCATATCGGGATCCTCCTGGCGTTCGTGGAGGAGCAGCGCGATGGTCTGTATCGTCTTGCCCAAGCCCATATCGTCGGCCAGGCAGGCGCCCAATCCCCATTGCCGCAAAAAGTATATCCACGATAGGCCCCGAATCTGGTACGGACGAAGGGTTCCCACAAAGCCTTCAGGAGGGGGCAATTCCTCTACTTTCTCCTCCTGTTTCAGGAGACCCATCAGCTCAGATAGCCATCCATCGGATTCGACCTCTTGGACGGGCAGTCCGTCCATTTCGTTTTTTGTGCCCAAAGCGATCTTGAGCGCTTCGTCCAGGGAAGTCTGATCGGTTTCCCTTTGTTTCTCCCAAAAAGCGATGGCTGCCTCTACCTGATCTGGTTGGAGCAGCACCCAGCGTCCCCTTACCTGGACAAGGGGCGTTTTCAGGGCCACCAGGCGTTCGAACTCTTCCTCTAAAAGTTTTTCATCGCCCAAAGCCAGTTCCCAATCGTAGGCGACCAGGGAGCGCATATCCAGGACGCCCATACTGCTCGAAGGGGGATCGCCGTGGAACTTTAGCCGCACTTGGAGGCGCGTGTCCGGTTTGTTCCACCAAGGGGGCACGTGCACGCCAAAGCCCGCTCGCTCCAGCAGGGGTACGGTTTCGCGAAGAAAGCTGTAAGCCTCTCGGTCCGTTAACGTTGTCCCCTCTGGTGATTCCTCCTTCAGGCTGCGTCGAATGGCCGGGCAAAGACGCGCGGCGATGCCCAGCCCCTCCAAAAGTGTTTCCTGTGGGTGGTTGAAGTGGCGGTTGAGATAGCTGAGCACGTTTCCGCGTTCTTGCCATACTTTTCGGGCAGGAATTAACAGGCTTGGGTCGTCGACGGCCTGCAGAAAATAGCGCAACTCCCAATCGGGGGAGAGAATGCGGTTTCGGTCGGTGTCGAATTCTGGGGGAGTCAGCCGAAAGCAGACGCGGAAAGAGGCTTCCTCTTGTTGCTGCTCGCCGTAACTCCAGTTTTGCCACTCTTGGTACAGACCCGCCAAAGAGCGACGTTGGGGAGTGGGCAAATCCACTTCCCTATTCTCGGACCACAGCGCTTGCCACCAGGCTTGTGTGGGATTCGAGGCGTTATCACGCTGAAGGGGGGACTGTCTTGTGTAGTTTTCGGCCGAGGTGAGTCCCCACTTTCGCACAAAGTTGTCGACCAGTTGCTCCATGAAGGTCTGGAGCAACGTCTCCTGCCGCGCGACGTGATCGAAGGTCATCTTGGGTCGCTCTCGGAATATGGCACGGCAGGCCGGCGGCATGGCCATGGCCAGGTTAAGAAGGCGTTGATGATTCTCGGCATCTTCCAGCATGGGCACCCACATGGCACGCATAATGCCGTTGTGGGAGTGCAATCCGGGCACAAAGCGCTCCCGCGCAAGTAGTTCCAGGGTGAACTTGGCCGCAAAGCCCCAGTAGCGTAGATCGTCCCCCAAGCGGTTGGCAGTGACCTGTGGGCCTTTGAGGGGAAGGGCGACAAGAACGTCGAGTATATCAAGTATGGGCAGGTCCAGCCCCTCGATGCGCCAGGGTTTTAGGGCCACCTCTTCCGCATCGTGGTCCCTTTCGGATAGCCAGCGTGGCACCACAGGGGATGTTTCGTAGGAGGGCAGCAGCGCGATGCGTGTAACACGCCTGACATTATGCCAATCTGTGCCGGGGGCATAAAGGGAGAGCAGATCGGCTATCTCAATGGCTGTGGCGGCGTAAAAGTGGCGCTGAACGCGATTGCCGCTGGCCTTTGGTTCATCACCTCGTGCTGGCCGCTCGGCCCACACAAAGAACGAGCCGTCGCTTTCGTCCTCTAGGGTCGTGACCCAGGTTCCATGTAAAACAGATTGCATATAAAAGAGTGCACTCCTTGGAACGGCAGGTCTCAGGATTGAACAAGTAATTATATCGCACTTCCGTTCTCCTGTCCAGAATTGCGAACTGCTTTTTTTGGATTTCAAAGGTTGACGCTGTTCCTTGGGGACCATATGCGCGAGGAAATGGACAGGATGTTCAACGGTGGCGGGGATGCCCATCTCTTGGCATTCCCTCTCACATTGCGAACAGGCGAGATACCGATTTTAGCGCCCCTGGGCTGCGGCAAGCCGTTGACAAGGCTCCTACGGCTCCGTAGAATGCTCACCACGTTAGTGGAGCAGAGATGAAAGGGAGTGAAGATGCGTGGCGTAAATGGGTATGAGCTGCTGAAACGATACAAATACTTGCGTGTGGTGGACGTGTGCGATGCCATGGACGGCCTGGGCTACTTTGACATTGGGCTCGTGGATCCCGAAATACGCCCTTTGTGGTTGGGGATGCGATGGTGGGGCGTGGCCGTGACCTGCAGGTGCGTGCCAGCGAACCGTCCCATGTGGCCCTTGGAGAGCACTGAGGATATCGTCAACGCGCACGGGATATGGTTTGACGAGGTTGGCCACATCAGCGTGGGAGAGAACGTGCGTCCGGGCAGCGTCATCGTTACCGACACGGGCGGCAGTGGCGAGGTTGGCTATTGGGGCTCGAATAACGCACTGGGTATGGTGGCCAAGGGGGCCGTAGGCATCGTCACCGACGGTTATTGCAGGGACACCTATGAGTTGAGATTGCAGAGGACCCCTGTGTGTGCGCGGAGGCGTGGCCGCACCATCATCCCTGGGCGGATCGAGACGGTGGAGACCCAAGGCACCATCGCCTGTGGCGGCGTGCAGGTGCGCCCTGGGGACCTGGTGGGGTGCGACGATGATGGAGTCTTGGTGGTGCCCTACGAGATCGCCGAGGAAGTGAGCGTGCACGCAGCGGCGATTCTCCTTGCGGATATGAAAGGGCGGAGGGCGCTTTATGAGAAGCTGAATATGCCTCTGGATGAGACGGTGGACGTGGAAGAGGTGGAGGAATACTACAGCCAGTTCTAGCGTCAGGGCGGCTCGACCGTAGTTTACACTGTCACGGTCGAGCCGCTGTTCTGTCTGGATTGTCAGTGCGATTTTGTTAGGGTTTGATGACCGTGCCGTCAATGCGCCGTATCTCTGGCCAGGCACCCGAGCCCTCTGGGAAGGGATACTTTGCCGCCAGTTTCTCGTCGATGTCGATTCCCCAGCCCGGGTCGTCGTTGGGCCACATGGCCCCGTCGTGCACCTCGGGGCAGCCAGGAAAGACTTCGCGCGTCTTCTCCCTAAAGAGGGACAGTTCCTGAATGCCAAAGTTAGGAATGGCCAGGTCAAGGTGCATGTTGGCCGCATGGCCAACGGGGGATACGTCGCCAGGTCCATGCCACGCTGTGCGCACGCCCATGAACTCGCAGAAGGCCGCCAGCTTGCGCGCCATGGTAAAGCCGCCGATATCGGAGATGTGCACGCGGATAAAGTCGATGAGGCGCTCCCTGATGAGTGGTTCATACTGGGTTTGGTTTACAAAGAGCTCGCCCATGGCGATGGGCGTGGCCGTCTGTGCCCGAACCATGCGAAAATACTCGATGTCCTCGGGAGCAAACATATCCTCCAGGAAGAAGAGGCGATAAGGCTCCAAGGCTTTGGCCAGCCACACGGCTTGAATGGGCGGTATGCGCTCGTGGATGTCATGAAGCAACTCGATGTCCTCTCCAAGCTCAGTGCGCAGATACTCGAACAGGTCGGGTATGCGCCGCACATAGGGTGTAGGCTCAAAGGTGCGTTTTTGGTCAGGATCGAGGGCTCCGACAACTTTGCCTCCTCTGCTACCGTAGGTGGTAAGGCCGGGTATGGCCATCTGGCAGCGTACGTAGCGGTAGCCCTGCTCCATGAACTGCCGCGCTCTATCGGCCACCTCTTCCTTGGTCTCGCCCGAGGCGTGAACGTACACTGGCACCGCCTCGCGGCACTTGCCTCCTAGGAGCTGATACACGGGCATGCCTGCGCGCTTGCCTTTGATGTCCCATAAAGCCTCGTCTATGCCACTGAGCGCATTGTTGAGAACGGGCCCCTCGCGCCAATAGGAACTGACGTAAGCGGCCTGAAAGATATCCTCGATGCGATCCACATCGCGCCCTATGACAAAGGGCTTCAAGTAATCCTCAATAGCCGAAGCCACGGCCAGAGGTCTCTGCGTGAAGGTTGCACAACCCAGGCCATAAAGCCCAGGCTCGCTGGTGAGCACCTTCACCACGACTAGGCGGATGCCATCTGGCGCGGTCAATATCACCTTGACATCTTCGATCGTAACGGGTGGAGTGCCTTTTTCGGACATGATTGCCTCCATAGAATAGCATGCTGTCGAATCTATCTTTTGTCCAACGCGGTCTACTATACAACGATTTCGAGCGTACTTCAAGGTGAGACGCGCCTTTGTTCGGCGATCCTTAGGCACGTTCTACCGTGTTCTACCATCTGAAATCTTGCCACGGTTAGATTTTAAGTGGTAGAACGCGGTGCTTCTTTCGAGCTACCATTCTTTTGACATGCGCCTTTGAGTTGCTTATAATATTATGAAAGTTGCTGATTCTGAACAGAGACGATGATTTACGACGTTAGCAAGTTACTGAAAACGGATGCTGGCGCATTTTATCATTGTGAGATAAAAGGGGCTCTGGTTGATCTAGATGACAACAATCCGGGCGCCACGGATGTCACGGGCGAGGTTCAGTTCGTTCGCACGGTAGAAGGTATTCTGGCCAAGGGGGAAGGGCATCTGACCATGACACGGACGTGTTGCCGCTGCCTTGAGCCTTTTGAGGACAGGATAGACTTTGCTTTTGAAGAGGAATTTGTCCCCTCGGTCGATGTGGAGACGGGCGCGAGTCTGCCCATTGCCGATGGATGCGATCCCGAATTGGTTATCGAGGCGGACGGAACGCTGGATCTCACAGAGATCGTGCGCCAGTATGCGGTGATGGCCAGTTCGATGCCCGCTGTGTGTAATCCGGATTGCAAGGGGTTGTGCCCAATCTGTGGAGTCAACCTGAATAAGGAGTCCTGCGATTGCGACGCATCCTTTATCGACCCCAGAATGGCCGTCCTGGGACAGTTGCTGGTAGAATCGGAGACATAAATCTACTGAAAGGAATGAAGGTACATGGGAGCTTTACCGAAACAAAAACCGTCAAAGGGTCGTAAGCATCGTCGTCGCAGCCATGACGGTTTGCGTGCCGCCAATTTGGTCGAGTGTCCGTCCTGTCATAACATGCATCTGCCCCACCATGTATGCCCTTTTTGTGGGGTTTATCGTGGGGAGGTGGTTGTCCAAGTGGAGGGTGAGGCATAGCTTGTTCTTCGGGGAGAGGGTGGTGTAATAGCTATCTGCGCTGTAAACACCGTCCCGTATGATGCAGGTATAGGGAGTCACATCGGATGGAAGAGAATTTCGGAACGGTTCGCATCTCCCCTCAAGTTCTGGCTACCATCGCGCGGCTCAGCACGCTTTCCGTAGAGGGCGTGGTACGCATGTCTCGTGATTTGTCCAGCGGTATGGACCGTCTTTTGGGCAAGGGGGGAGGGGAGGGCGTGCGTATCCAGGTCGTGGACGATGCCGTGTCGGTAGATCTTTATATTATCGCTGAACAGAACGTCGATCTGTACAAGCTGGGGCGCACCATTCAGTCGCAAGTCTCCCGGGCCATCAAGGATATGGTGGGTATGCCCGTCCTGGCCGTGAACGTACATGTGGAGAACGTGCAGGTGGCTCAGCGCGATGCTAGTTGACACTCCTTCCTTTGGAGAGGGACATTGAAAATCAGACGGGGCGCTAGAATAGCGGTCTTTCAGACGCTTTTCGAAGTTGATTTGGTAAACCACGCAGCCAGCGCCTCTTTACAGCAGCGTTTGAAAGATGCTCCCCTTCCTCCCTCTGGCGTCAACTTTGCGAAGTATCTTTTAGCAGGTGTTTTGCGTTACCAAAAGGCCTTTGATGCCATAATACAACGTATCGCTCCGGAGTGGCCCATCGATCAGATAGCGGTGGTGGATCGTAACGTTCTTCGTTTGGCGGCCTTTGAGATACTTGTCGATGACGACGTACCGCCAAAGGTGGCTATCAATGAGGCGGTGGAATTGGCCAAGATGTTTGGGAGCGAAAGCTCGAGCCGCTTTGTGAACGGGGTCCTTGGCACGCTCTTTGCCAACAAGGACGAGTTCAGCGCTTCCCTGGACCTGCTCATGGAGGCGGATGCCGTCTCAAGCGATAAGCCCGTTGAGTGTGGGGTTTAGCGCGAGATTTGGTGAGAGGAGAGGCAGACTAGATGTTCGGGATAGGGACGGGCGAGATACTTTTGATTCTGGTCATCGCCATGCTTGTGGTGGGGCCAGAGCGCATGGTATCTTTTGCGAGAGACGCGGGACGGCTTCTGGCGGAATTCCACCAAGAGACGGACAGTGTGACGAAGGAATTCCGGGAAGCCCTGTCGGTGGAACCCGAGGAGGAGGGGGCGGGCCAGGAAGATGGAGGGGGGGCCTCCGCTGCAGCGCCGGCCGCCGGGGGAGACGCCGTCCTAGCCGCGGGCGCTGGGGATCAGAAGGCGTTGCCCGGAGGGCAGGTGGCTGCAGAGAACGAGGAGGACGAGGGGCTGCCAGTTGGTGCCCAATATGCCTTTATTGATGGAGAGACGGAGCCGTTCGACCCCGATGGAGAGGGTGAGGACGGGGCTGATGAGAAGCCCGTGCTCATCATCGTGGGAGAGCCGGTACCCAAGGACGAAGACGTGGAACCGATAGTGATAGAGGGTCCCGTGCTTATAGACGAAAAAGACGTTGAGGAGGGGGAAGGGTAATATCCATGGCTGCCGATGTGGAGATGACGATTTGGGAGCATCTGGACGAGCTCCGATCCCGCATGGTGAAGGTGGCTATAGCCTTTGTCGTTGCCACGGCCTTTAGCGTCCTCTTTGCCAAAAGGGCTCTGGAGATATTGCTGAAGCCCTTGGAGGGCAACGTACCTCAGACGATTCATCCCACCGAATCTTTTGTAGTCTATTTCAGGATCGCCCTTATTGGTGGGGTCGCGCTTGCCATGCCCGTGATCATCTATCAGACTATACGCTTCATCCTGCCCGGCCTTATGCCGCACGAGAAGCGGTATCTCTATTTTCTATTGCCCGGAGTTACATTATGTTTCGCTGGGGGGGTGGCCTTTGCTGCCAAGGTTATGCTGCCAGCGGCCATAAACTTTATGCAAGGATTCTTGGACACGATTGTTGACAATCGTTGGACCCTGGAGAACTATATCGCGTTTGTCACCCGCGTATTGTTCTGGATGGGGATCGTCTTCCAGACGCCGCTGCTGATGTTCTTGTTGGCCAAGCTTGGTCTGGTGACGCCCAGAAGCCTTGGGCGCTTTCGCAAGTACGCCGTCCTGTTGATCTCTGTCATAGCCGCCATCGTGACGCCGACGCCGGATCCCGTCAATATGATGATCGTCATGCTTCCTCTGTACTTGCTCTACGAGGTGGGAATACTTTTGGCGCGGCTTGCTGTGATGGGGAAAAAGCCCGAGGAGCAAGAGGGGACGGCCGCTGCCTCCTAGACCTAGGGGCGGTTTTCTACAACTGTAACGATGAAGAGGGGCTTGAGACCGAGTAATTTCGAGCCCCTCTTTTTTCTTGTTGGCAAAACGTGTCGGCTGCTGTAGAATGTGAACATTGGCTGGTTGGGGGAAGGGGATGTCGTATGTTCAAGACGCGATTGAGCTTAGGCAAGGTTCTGGGCATTCCTCTGCGCATTGACGTGAGCTGGCTCTTCATATTTGTTTGGGTTACGTGGAGCCTGGCGGGCAGCTATTTCCCCGAGCGATATCCCTCGTGGTCAATGGCCACGGTATGGGGAGTGGCGGTGGCGACGAGTCTGCTTTTTTTCGCTTCGGTCCTTCTTCACGAGTTGGGTCACTCCCTGGTGGCGCGTGCCCAAGGAGTGCCTGTTGAGAGCATAACGCTGTTCATTTTCGGAGGCGCAGCACAAATTTCGGATGAGCCGGCGACACCCGTGCAAGAGTTGGTGATGGCCGTGGCGGGCCCCCTGGTAAGTCTGGTACTGAGTGGGTTGTTTGCCCTCATCTATTTGCTATGGGGGGATAAGGAGCTTCCGGTGGCTGCTCTGTCCCTCTTTCTGGGCGGAATTAACCTGAGTTTGGGGCTTTTTAACCTGATCCCTGGCTTTCCCTTGGACGGCGGACGGGTGCTGCGGGCGGTGCTATGGAGCTGGCATCGGGATATTCGTTGGGCGACCAAGTGGGCCTCTCGCGTGGGCCAGGTGGTGGCCTACGCGTTTATCATGGTGGGCATCTTCCGCGCCTTTTCGGGGAATTGGATCGATGGATTATGGATCGCGCTGATCGGCTTCTTCTTGGATAATGCCTCGCGCACCGCGTATGCGCGTCTGTCTGTGCGTGATCTCTTACGCGGGCATGCCGTGGAGCAGGTTATGACCCGGGAGTGCCATACGCTGCCGCCCCAGCTTAGTCTGGATATGCTGGTGGAGCATTACTTGATGGGCACTGCCAGGCGTTGCTTCGTCGTCGCCAGGGGCGAGAGGCCCCTGGGCATGCTCACTATTCACAATATTCGTCAGGTCCCCCGCGTGGATTGGCCCTTTACCCACGTGGAGGATGTATTTACTCCCCTCGATCAACTGCGCACCGTGGGGCCTCTGACGCCCCTCTGGGATGCCCTTGAGGAGATGACCTCGGAGGGTGTGAATCAGCTACCCGTCTTGGAAGATGGGAAATTGAAGGGCATGGTTACGCGGGAGGACGTGATCACGTTTATCCACGGTGAAGCGAAACGGGTTGTGGCACAATGAGGGAGGCATCAGCGTAGAACAGGGCAAATCCGCGTCGCGCCGCGTGTGCCCCCTATACGCTTTGGGACACTTCTATCGGAAGGCGGCACACCAACGTGTATTCATGGCAACTTTCGCTTGACAGTGTCAAACTGCCGGGTTATTATGCCCTTAATTCGGTTCGGGCTCAGGTGGGATAGGCGAGGAAGGTTATGGGCGAGGAATTTCAGTTTGAGGAAGAGTTCTATCCTGTGCCCCCAGCGGCTGCTGATGCGGACCCTGCCGCCACGATGCGAGAGCTTTTCTATCGCGTCAGTCGATTGGAGCAGTCCCTGGAGGAGGAACGCATACAGGCTAGAGATGACGCCAAAGAGATTTTGCTTGACGTGTTGTCTCTCTACGATGCCGTCGGGGAGATCGTCGAAAGGTGGGGCGTCACGACCAAGGCGCAGGAAGCTTCTTTGGTCGGGAGCGTGGTAGGGTTTGGGAAGAAGCTACTGGCCGTTCTGGAGCGCCATCGTGTAAAACCCATCGAGACTTTGGGGAAGCCTTTGGACCCGACGACGAGCGATGTGGTGGATACTGAGGTTCGCCAAGGAATGCCCGCAGATACCGTTCTACGGGAGGAGCAGATAGGCTACACATGGCCGAATGGGCTCTTGCGAAGGGCCAAGGTAGTGATCAGCGAAGAGGAGGCCCGCAATCGCGCTGGGGAAGAGGAGGGAGGAACTGCTCCAGAGGACACGACGATGATCGAGGATTCGCAGGAGACATAGTGTGGGCCCTTTGGTCTCCTCGTTGCTCTTCAGATTTGCAGGCTGCGAAAGGAAGACTAGATGATGAACGCTTCACTGATGACGTGTCCTTACTGTGGTGCAGATGTCCCTCAGGATACGACGGTGTGCCCCGCTTGTCATGAGGATCTGTCCGCCCTCGCCAGAATTGAGCACGCCCATGAGATACACTACAACAAGGCCCTAAGCCTTGCCCGGCAAGGGGAGCTGAGCGAGGCGCGGGACCAGGCCTTGATGGCCCTTGGTTTCCGCGAGGACTTTGTGCTGGCGTATGTGCTCTTGGCCAAAGTGTATGCGAACCAGGGGGCATGGGAAGAGGCAAAGGAGAGCGTGGCCAAGGCCCTGGCGCTGTCACCCGAGGATGAGAGAGTTGTGGAGTTGGCGGGGCGTATCAGGCGACGGGCGGCGCAGCGGATAGCCTCGGAAGAGGAACGCACGGTGCGGCGTCGCCAGAGAGCGGAGCGTCTCCTTGAGATGTATCAGCGAGATGTGGCCGGCGCCTTTGTGACGGGCCTTGGGTTGGCGGCGGTGGTCATGACCCTTCTTTCCTGGCTGTTTGGCAGAGGAGACAAGGGGCCGGCGTCGTGAGGGCTCTGAAGGCTGACCAGAAGAACAGGTGGTACAACTGAGGCGCAGATTTCCCCGTCAAGGCTGTGAGCAGAGGCCGCCCGCTGTACAGGGGCGGCCTCTATTTGTCGGGGCGAGAGGATTCGAACCTCCGACCTCACGGTCCCGATCCGTGCGCGCTCCCGAACTGCGCCACGCCCCGCACACCCATAGTATACAGTGAACGGCTGGGACTCACAAATTACGCCTCAAAGGCCGGCGGTCCCTTCCCAGTTTGTCACGGCCTTCGCTCGATCTTGACCTGGTTGCATACTACCCTTGCGAGGGCTGTTCTTCTCCCAGGCGTTGATCGATGGCCCTGAGCACGGTCACACGCTGTTTGTTCGCGCTCTCGTAGGCACGCAAGGCACGTAGCTTTTCAGGCTCCAGGTCGTCCAAATGTTCCAAGATGGCCGTCGCTGCCAGTGTGTCGTAATCCTCTATGGGTGGCGTCTCCTTTTCCTCTGTCCTGCTCTCGCCCACGAGGCGCAGCAAGAGACGGGTGATGGGGTCTGGGTTCTCAGCCACCTCGGCGCCCGCTCTGTGGGCTGCTTTTGCGGCGTTCGTTATCCCCCGCACGGTCAGGGCGCTGGCGCCGATGCCCGTCAGCAGCACCGCCCTGGCGGCGTCCTTGAGCGGTTTTGCTGTGATCTGGGGCAGCTTGATCTCAAGCTCGACGACGCGCCGCTTATTCTCTACCGATTGTTCCGAAGCAAATTCGTGGGAAGCCATCGCTGTCCTCCTGTTTGATCGACGAGTAATCACTATTGAATACATTACATATTATAGCGGCACACGGTCGCTCAGGCAAATGCAGATGAGGTTGATGTTACAAAGCCCTGCAAGGGCTCTCGGGCACAGGGGACCAATACTTAACGTTCCGTTAAGGCCTGATATGAGGTCATTTTCCTTGAACTCCTCAGGCCTTCATGATACAATGGTTCTGCTTGGGCAATGGCCTTGTATTGCACGGAGGATGGAGGATGGAGAGAATCCGCAGGTTGGGATGGCATTTGATAGCGGCGGCCTTCTTGGCGGGCATCGGGATGGGCCTTGTGCTGGGCTGGCAGGTGTGGCCCGTCCAATGGTACAATACTGATCCCTCGGACTTGCGCATGAAGCACCAGATGGGCTATGTCCTCATGACCGCCGACTCGCTGGCCGTGACGGGCGACGTGCAGATGGCGCAGCGTCGGCTTTTGGAGCTGACGGATAAGGACACGACCTGGCCCCAGGTCGCTGACTTGGTGTACCGCGTGGCTGAGGAGCAGGAGGAGGCCGGCCATGGTGCGGCGGCGCTGCGGGTTCGCCGCCTTGCGGAGGTCCTGGGTATGCCCTCGGTTGAAAGGGAGCCCTTTGAGTCGCCCAAGAAGCGCATAGCGTCCCCGCCCCGTTGGTTCCTTATGTCCTTGGGTATAATTGCCTTCGTCTCCGCCCTGGGCATCGTGGGATGGTTGGTGGCATGCGAATTTAGGGAGCGCGGCCCGGCCCAGGAGGGGACCCTCACGTTTGGCGGTGCGGGAGAGGGCCCAGGAACGCCCGAGAGACCTGAAATGTCAGCCGTCTTGCCCCCGTGGGAGGATGAGGAGGTCGCACAGCAGACGCGCATGGAAGAGCCTCAAGGGACGGAAGGAGAGGTAATGGAGGCCGCTCCTTTTGAGGAGGCACCCCTGCCGCCTGCAGAGGAAGGCGAAACGGTCGCTCTACGAGAAGACGACTGGATGGCGCAGGCGATGCCCACGACGCCTGAAGAGTCTCCCCCCGTTGAGGTTCCGCCTGGGGCTCTTGATGTCTTTGAGACCACCTACACCTATGGTGACGATGACTTTGACCGCTCCTTCAGCATCGAGTCGCAGGAGGGCGAGTTTCTCGGGGAGTGCGGAGTGAGCGTCAGCGATATTGTGGAGATATCTGATACTCTGTATGACCACACCGTCATCGACACACAGAGTATCAAAAGCGACGCCCAGCGGGTGGACGCCTTTGAGGTATGGCTGTTCGATAAGGGCGATATCCGCACCGTGGCCAAGGTTTTGGTAAGTAAGTATGCCTATGAGGACGAGTCCCTGAGGGAGGAGCTTGGCGCCAACGGGGATCTGGTTCCTGCAGAACGGGCACTCACCTTCTCCTTGGATACCCTCTCGTTACAGGTGAAGGTAACTGTGGAGGATGTGGATTATTTGCCCGATGAGGATATGCCCGAGGGGATCTTTTCCCGTTTGAGTTTGCGCATGGTGGTCGCCGAGGGAGAGTAGCTCACGTTTGCGTGCCATCCCATCACAGGTGTTCCTCTCGTGCGCGTAGAGTCTATTTTGTATTCTCTTTGTCATCATCAATGGTTCAGCGCTGGATCATACACGCCGACCTGGACGCTTGTTCGACCGCTCGGATCAGCGTCGCACGCGCCTCAATCGCGCCCTGGATGACATTCGCGACAAATTTGGCCCCGACGCCATCGGGCGGGCCTCGCTCCATTCCGCTTTCTCGGGGCAGGATGACGACTGCTCCCCGCGTTCCTGATCTAGCGCTACCACATGGAGAGCTGAAATGAGGGACGCTTGCCGTCAAATAGGACAAAGGGCGCGGCCCGGCGCGCCAAGGCCGGCGACAGCCCCGCATGATCGAACCCGCGCAGCGTTCCCTGCTGGCGGCGTTTCAGGATCTTGTCAGCAGAGACGGGGCCGATGCCCGGAATGCGTAGGAGACGCTCGCGGCTGGCCGTGTTGATCTCGAGGGGATATTGTTCCGGGTGATGACGGGCCCATAGAAGCTTGGGATCGGCCTCTCGCGGCAGATGCCCATCCTGATCAAAGATGAACTCCTCTGCGCAAAAGTCGTACTGCCGCAGCAGAAAGTCAGCTTGATAGAGGCGATGCTCGCGCCAGGTGGGCGTTGCCGGGTGGTTCTCAAGAGGAGTGTCCCTGATGGGCTGGAAGGCGCTATAGTATGCCCTCGCCAGGTGTAGGTTGCGGTATAGCCAGGCAGCGCTGGTCACGAGCTCCCGATCTGATTCGCCTGCCGCGCCCACCACGAACTGCGTGGTCATGCTCACACGGCGATTCTGCTGGCGACGGATCTCATCCGCCTTTCGGAGGGGAGCCAAAAGCTCTTGGCGAAAGTCTTTCCTGTTGCTCAGGGCGCCTATACGCTGTGCATTGGGGACCTCCAAATTGACAGAGACGCGGTCTGCCATACTGATAGCGGCCTCTATGCTGGCATCGTCGGCACCGGGTAGTATCTTGAGGTGAACGTAGCCCCCGAATTCGTACCGCTTGCGGACTAGTTCCACCGTCGCCAGCATGCGTTCCATGGCCTGCGATGCATTGCCCCATATGCCAGAACTCAGAAATAGTCCTTCTACCATGTTGGCCCTGGCCATCTCGTCAAAGATCCGCGCCAACTCATCTGAGGAAAAACTGACGCGCCGTGTATCCCGCTGGCTGCGATTGACACAGTACGCGCAATCGTTGGCGCAGGCGTTGGTCTGCAGCACCTTGAGCATGGATACACGCTTGCCGTCCGGCCTCACAGCGGGATAGATCCAACGGTCCATCTCGTCGCGGCGGCGAGAGGTATCCGTACCGCACCCTCGACAGATATCGTACTGTGCAGCGCGGCCAAGTATCTCCACCTTCTTTTCCCGGTTCATCCTCGCCTCCTCTCGACGGGCCTTCCCGTCCCATATGGGGGCACACCTGCACACTCCTCTCCTTATTCGCACTTATTATAGCACAAATGTTCTATTAGTGCAAGCACTGTGAAGGACTATAATTGGGCTCAGACCGACAGCGTACCGAAAGGAGTGGCGATATGTTCGTACATGAGATAAGACGTGGGGATGAGGAGAATATCTTTGTTGAGCGGATGAGGGAAGGTAAGCCTTATGATGGCAAGGTTTTGGCGGCGGTGCAGGCACATGCGGATGACATCCCCTTCTTTTGTGCTGGAACCATCGCCAAGCTGGTCGCCGAGGGCTATACGGCGCACCTCATACAGACCACGAACGACGAAAAGTGCGGCCCGACGACGAGTATAGGGAGGACGGTGCTGAGCAACGAGGAAGATGTGCAGGCCCTGGCTAAGACACTGGATTTTGACCAGGTCTTTAACCTGGGATACCGCAATCATCGCATGGATGCTATTTCGCCCGTGGAGTTGCGGGCACGGTTGATCTTTCTCTTTCGCCTGCTCCAGGTGGATACCGTTTTCACCTTCAATCCCTGGGGGCATGGGGAGGAAAATCCCGATCACTATGTGACGGCCCAGGCCGTGGAGGCTGCCTGCTGGATGGCGGGCATGGATAAGGACTATCCGGAACATTTCGCGGCGGGGTTGAAGCCCCATACGGTGCGTGAAAGGTACTATTGGGTGGCCCGACCTGGACAGCCCTACAATCGCGTGGTGGACATCTCGGACGTGATGGATCAAAAAGTGGAGGCCATGAGCGTGAACAAGTCCCAAGGCCCGGCAGGATCGCAGGGCTCCCGTATGAAGGAACGGCTGGCGGCTCAGGGCCTGCGTCTGCCGGAGCTCGGAGAGACCAACGAGGAAGCCGACCGCGCCTATATTGAGCGCTTCCTTCTCGACCCCTATCGCGATCTGGGGCAGCGCTATGGGCTAGAGTACGCGGAGGCCTTTTTCTATGTCGGCCCCTCAGGAGAGTCCAGGGTCGCGGATTATGTGGCGGAGCATGCTGTTCCATTGGAGTAGGGGGGCGTCGAATCTGCTGGCTTTATGCAATAAGATGGTGGAGCAGAGCATAACCGAGCATACCGGAGAGCATAGTCAGTACCATGCTCCTGGTGCGCCAGGCTACGAGGAAAGCAGGTAGGGCGGCCAAAAGCTCGACGTTGGCCCAGGACAGGTTGACGTGATTTTCCTCCACCAGCAGCGTCTGGGTCAGGGATGCGGCCACGAACTGGGCTGTCCCGGCGAACACGGTGAGGGACATGAGCGAGGCCTGCCAGGGTCTCATGGCCTCGACTGCCACCGTGCCATAGGCGATGCCAAAGGGCGCAACACCGAGGGCCAGGGGCAGCGTCCCCCGCACGCCCCTCATCATCCGTTGCCACACAGAAATTCTCATCTACAAAGTCACCTCAGTGAACTGACAGTCAAATAGCATAGTGCAGGCGCCGCTTTCCTCAAAATATGTGTCTGGCGATCGGCTGTCGGTAGAGGGGCCCCAAAACAATTTAGTATGTATCCACGACCTCTTTCGAATTTCTTTTGTCGGCACTGAGATCTATGCGTATAATGGGCTTATATTCGGACAAGTTAAAGTATTTTACGTAATATTTGTGGGGGCAATATGAAAGAGATAGTTGCAGACGTCGAACGCTTTGCGCCGTTGCATGGTTGGGCCAATCGCATCCTGCGCATCGACCTTTCCAACGGGTCGGTGGAAGTGGAGCCCGTCGAGCCTTACATTCCCGATTATCTGGGCGGTCGTGGCCTGGCCGCGCGCATAGCCTGGGAGGAGTATCCGGAGCCCGTGGATGCGCTGGCGCCCGAGAATTCCCTCATGGTCATGACGGGGGCCCTCACGGGAACGGCTTCCCCGTATTCCGGTCGCGCGGCGGTATGTGGTTTCAGCCCCCAGGCCTATCCGTACGGTTGGTTCACGCGGGCCAACATCGGAGCCCAATGGGGAGCCGAATTGAAAAGGGCCGGCTACGATGGCATCATCGTCACCGGGGCCAGCGAGACGCCAGTACAGATTGTCATTCGCGATGATGAGGTGCGTATCGCGCCCGCTGATCACCTCTGGGGTCTCGACACCTATGAGACGGTGGAAGCCCTTGAGGACGAGGTGGATTCACATGTCAAGCCCTTGGTCATAGGGCCGGCGGGAGAGCGACTCAGTCGCATCGCCACCATCCATGCTGCCACGTCGTCGGCGGCGGGACAGAGCGGCTTTGGCGCCGTCATGGGCTCCAAGAAACTGAAGGCCATCTCCGTGGTGGGAAGTGGCCGCGCATCGGTGGCGCATCCAGAGAAGTTCCACGACTTTGTCGGCGCTTTGCGCCGCGAACTGCGATCGAATGTCTGGCTGGGCGATCTGGCGCCCATGAAAGAGAGGCTGCAATCGGAGCGGGGCGGGCATGTGCGCCGTTATGCATGCACGGCCTCCTGTCCTACGCCGTGCAATCGCTACTATGCCAACATGCCCGGCGTGGCCTATCCGGAGCGCACCTATGAAGGGCATATGGCCTGTGTGGGCAGTTGCTTTCGAGGATTTGGCGATGAGCCCATATCTCACGGCGGGCTCTTCGATTGGAAGCTGGGGTTCTATGGTGGCTTTGAGATGAATGTGCTCAGCAACCGCTACGGCTTGAACCAGTGGGATATCGTGCTGGGCATGGTTCCCTGGCTCGAACGCTGCCGGGATGCCGGCCTTATCGGCGAGATGAACGGTATGGTTATGGATTGGCAAGACCCCAAATTCTGGGCAGCATTCTTGCATGCCGTCACGTATCGAGAGGGACTGGGAGATGCGCTGGCGGAAGGAGGCTGGCGTGCCGCAGTCAACCTTGATATGGGACCGGATTTGGCACGGCGTCATTATACCGGTTGGGGATATGGAGGCCATTGGGACGGTCATGCGGACTGGCTGAACTATCTCGTTTTCCCCTACTGGATTGTCTCCGCTCTGCAGTGGTCTACGGACACGCGGGACCCCTATAGCAGCAGCCATGGCTATGTGCAGAACATCATGCGCTGGGCGCCCCTTGCTATCCACAATTGGCGCGATGTGGAGGTCACCTGGGATCATATCCGGGGCATCAGTGAGCGCGTGTATGGCAGCCCGGAGGCTCTGGATCCCAGAAGTGGCTACAGGGGGAAGGCCTATCCGGCCTACTATCACGATAAGCGGTCTGTGATGAAGGATTGTGTGCCCACCGACGATCAGGTCTTCCCTCTTATTTACAGCGTGACGACTGAGGATCGCTTCTTCCGCGTCGGGGAGGTGGAAGGTCCCTCTGTGGACTATCATCTATTCCGGTTAGGGACGGGCACTGAGTGGAGCGAAGAGGAATTCGAGCGGGCGGCGGAGCGCATCTATACGTTGGAGCGTGCCCTCTGTGTCCGGCACTGGGGGCGAGATCGGGCCATGGACGATAGCGTGCTGCCCTCTTTTTCCTATGAGGAGAATTGGGGCAATCCTCTGCTTGAAAAAAAGTACGCCCTGGATCGGGGAAAGGTGGAGCCGGTTAGAGAGGAGTATTACCATTATCTAGGGTGGGATCCAGAGACTGGGCAACCGACACGGGGGCGTCTGCGCGACTTGGGGCTGGAGGACGTCTATGGACCCATGCTAGCGGGCGCGGAGGATGCGGAGGCGAGGCGCCCCGCGTGGCCGGAGTGGCCCTCGCCAGAGCCATAGGTGATAAGAGATGCGATTGTCTGCATGCGGCTTTTTCTCGTTTCTCAGGGAGATGCGGGGGTATCATAGGCTGTGGTGGGATGTCCAGTGACACGGCAGCCCGTATGGCTCGCTTTATCACTTCTGCTGGTTATCGCATGTGCCTGCGGAAGGCCCGTCGCCGAGATGAGCCCCACGCCCTCCGAGACCCTTACGGCGACCCCGTCGCCGACGCCCTCCAATACGCCGACGGCCACGTGCACTCCTTCGCCCACTCCCACGCTTACACAGACGCCGACGCCCACGCCCACTTTGCTGCCTCTGCACGCCGAGGTCGGCCTAGAGCGACCAGAAGTGCTGCAGGGGCGCACCACGGTCGTGCGCGCACAGACGAGTTTGCCCTGTCAGGTGTGGGGCAAGGTTGACGACCGCACCTTACGCTTTGTCTCCATAAGCGACCTGGAGCATTATTGCCTCGTGGGTATGCCCGCACTGGACTGGTTGGGGCCTCATTCCCTGGAAGTGGTGGCACAAGCTGAAGATGGCCGCCGGGTGGCGCTTCAAACGTCGCTATACGTCGTAGCCGGGAACTATGAACATGAAACGATTCATTTCACGCCGGAGGTGGCCAAACTTCTGGATCCCAAATACACGCGGCCCGAATTGCTGCGCCTGGCCGAGGTGTATGCGACATTCACCCCTTCTGCATACTGGGAGGAGACTTTTGCCTGGCCTTTTGAGGGACCTATCACGTCCTACTTTGGTACCAGACGCAACTATGGGGGGAAGACGCAATCCTATCATGCGGGCGTGGATATAAATGGCGAGACGGGTGATCTTATCCGCGCGCCTGCGCCGGGCATGGTGGTGTTGGCTGACGTGTTGAAGGTGCGGGGTGGGGCGATTATCCTCGATCACGGTGCGGGCGTGCTCAGCGGCTTCTACCACCTTGACAGCATCGGCGTGGAGGTGGGGCAGTTTGTGAAGCAGGGCGACGTCCTGGGAAAGATGGGGGCGACCGGCCTGTCCACGGGTTCGCATCTTCACTGGGAACTTCGTGTGGGGGGCGTGGCTGTGGATCCCGCCGAGTGGACGGAGCGTCAGTTCCCGTGAAGGAGATACCCCCACTAAGCCAGCGTTCTCTATGAAAGAGGGAACGCGTGGCAAAGTTCCAACGCCCGCTCGCCCACGTTGTGTAGGGTTGTCGGATCATTCGGGCTGTGTATGACCCTGACGATGAGGTCTGCTACCTCCACCATCTCCTGTTCGCCAAAGCCGCGGGTGGTGACGGCGGGCGTTCCCAATCGAATGCCACTGGTCACACGGGCAGGAAGGGGATCGAAGGGTATGCGATTCTTGTTGCAGATGATGTTGACGCTTTCCAATACGTTTTGAACTTTTCGCCCCGTCAACTCGTGGGGGGCCATATCGACCAGCACCAGGTGATTGTCCGTGCCCCCGGAGACCAGGCGCAGTCCTTGTTCCGACAGCGCCTCGGCCAGCGTCTGGGCGTTACGCACGATCTGATGCTGATAGTCGTCGAACTCTGGCTCCAATGCCTCGCCGAAAGCCACTGCCTTGGCCGCTATGACGTGCATCAAGGGGCCGCCCTGCGTGCCCGGGAAAACGGCTCTATCGACTGCTTTGGCCAGTTCATCTTTACAGAGGATCAATCCTCCCCTGGGACCGCGTAGGGTCTTGTGTGTGGTGGCCGTCACAATGTCCGCAAAGGGTATGGGGCTGGGATGAACGCCCGCGGCCACTAATCCGGCGATGTGGGCCATGTCAACCATGAGGTATGCTCCCACATCGTCAGCGATCTCCCGAAAGCGGGCGAAATCAATGATGCGCGGATAGGCGCTGGCGCCAGCCACGATCAACTTGGGCTGAACCCGCTGCGCTTGGGAGGCCAGGGCATCGTAATCGATACATTCTGTGTCGCGTCGCACACCATAGTGGGCAAAATCGTACAGCTGGCTGGAGAAACTCAGCTTGTGGCCATGCGTGAGATGGCCTCCGTGAGCCAGGCTCATGGCCAGAATCCGGTCGCCGGGATCGAGGAGGGCCATGTAGGCTGCCGTATTGGCCTGAGAGCCCGAATGAGGTTGTACGTTCACGTGATCCGCGCCGAACAGTTGCTTGGCCCGTCGGATGGCCAATTCCTCCACGGCGTCCACGCACTGGCATCCGCCATAGTAGCGTCGCCCGGGATATCCCTCTGCGTACTTGTTGGTAAACACCGTGGCCTGCGCCGTGCGCACGGCTTCACTGGTATAATTCTCGGAGGCTATGAGGTTGATGGTCTCCTCCTCCCGCCTTCTTTCGCCTTCTAGCGCTTGAGCGATGGAGAGATCGGCGTCGAGCAGCGTTGCGTATATTGCACCGTAGGGTTCACATTGATCGTCTGTCAGGACTTCAAAGGGTTCCCGTGAGGAATCGGACATGCTTCCCTCCAAACAAAAAAGCGTCCTGGTCTATTCACCCCAGGACACAATTGGTCTCTTGCTTCTAAGAATAGTGTGCTAGGCCATAATTTGCACTGGGATTACCTCCTCCTTGAGGCTCACTTTCCTCCACCCTGAGGGGCTAGTCTCTACCGGAAAGAGCCATAGAGAATATATACCGAGTGTTCGGCAGAGACAAATTGAGGCGTTCTCCTGCACTTTGGCTCGGTTCTGGCGTGTGTTGGTTAGCGCGGGGAAGGCCAAGTTGACAAGAGCGGGTTTTCAGAGCCAGGCGCGATGCTGCGACCGCGATTGCAGAGAAACTCGGAGTTGAGACGACTCTCATGGAACGCCAACAGGATCATGAGTTTCACCGACATAAGATGGAACCGAATCGTGAACAAGACGCTTCCGTTTGACCTCCGTGAGCGCTTGCCTTACGATTTCAGGGACGTGTCTCGCGTGATTGTGATTCGATGGAAAGGGGAAGGCATGGCACAGGACGAGCAGGGGCAACGACGTCCTCACCGTTATTTCGATCTGGTCATGGTTGCCTTTGTGGCCACTCTCATGATCAGCAACATCGCTTCCTCCAAAATTCTGGATCTGGGCTTTTTCACCTTTGATGGAGGGACGCTCTTGTTCCCTATAAGCTACATACTTGGCGACGTGGTGACGGAAGTTTATGGGTACAGCCGCGCGCGCCGCGTGATATGGGCGGGATTCGGCGCTAACCTGCTCATGGCTCTGGTGTTGGTCGTGGTGGGCCTTTTGCCACCTACAGAGGGTTGGGAACACCAGGCGGCCTACGAGGCGATCCTGGGCGTCACGCCGCGCATCGTGATGGGCAGCCTGATCGCCTACTGGGTGGGCAGTTTTTCCAACTCGTGGCTCATGGCCAAGATGAAGATTCTCACCCGGGGGCGGTGGCTGTGGACCCGCACCATCGCCAGCACCCTGCTTGGTGAGGGCATCGATACCCTCCTCTTTGTCGTCATCGCCTTTTATGGCACCCTCCCGCGGGGTACACTCGTGGCCGTCATCGTTTCCAACTATGTGTTCAAATGCGGCCTGGAGGCGCTGATCACGCCCATAACCTATCGTGTGGTCAACGGGCTAAAGCGTGCGGAGCAGGAGGATTATTACGATTACGATACCGACTTTAACCCCCTCAAGCTGAATATCTAGCCTTTAGGTTTTTCGCCTTTTTCTCGCATGGGAGGTGCCCGGAAAAGGAAGTGTGTCGTTTGAGTGTTGGCGACGAGGGCTCTGATATCGTGGGATTCACGAACGCGCATATCCAGTGCGCCGTGGATCGTCTGGCCATGTTGGGCGTCGTCGTCGTGGAAGTGGCCCCAGGCGTATTTCAGATGGCCGATGCGCTGCATCTTCGTTCCCATGTGACAGTCAGGGGATGCGGGCCCTCCACCGTGTTGCGCAAAGCGGCCATGAAAAAGGCCCACGTCTCCACCTTTCTGGGCTACGGGCACTATGACGTCGTCGTCGGCGCGAGGAAACGCCTGGCCTCCTAATCAAGGCCGAGATGCCGCCCTTTGTTTGGCGGGATAATGTGATAGAGCCGGGAGGCGAGGGGGCCGTCGTCGACCGACGCTGAGATCCCCGTCGAATTCGCTCATAGGATGAGCATGCTGTCGCCAAAGCTGTAAAAGCGATAGCGCCGGGCGACCGCCTCCTCATAGGCCTTTTTTATGAGCTTCAGGTTGGCGAAGGCGGCGACCAGCATGAGCAAGGACGAGCGAGGGAGGTGAAAGTTGGTGATCAGGGCGTCGATCACGCGGAAGCGGTATCCGGGATAGATGTACAGGTCCGTGGGGCCGTCCCAAGGCCCCACGCCAAAATCTCTGTCCTGGGCCGCGCTCTCCAGAACCCTCACCGTGGTGGTGCCCACGGCGATGATCCGGCGGCCCTCCGCCTTGGCGCGGTTGATGCGCTTGGCCGTCTCAGGGGGCAGGCAGCAGTACTCGGTGTGGATCTGGTGCGCCTCTACTGTCTCCGAACGCACAGGCTGGAAGGTGTCCAGGCCGATGTGCAGGGTCACTGAGAGCCACTCCACGCCCAGATTCCTTATGTCCTCGATGAGCCGGGGGGTGAAATGCAATCCTGCTGTGGGCGCGGCCACAGAGCCCTCGGCTTTGGCGTACACCGTTTGATAGCGTTCCACGTCCGGTGGCTTCTTGTGGATGTAGGGCGGCAGAGGGATGACGCCCACATGTTCCATATAAGGCTCCACGGGCTCGTCAAAGTAGATGAGGCGGCCACCGGCCTCGGTGACGGCCTCCACCGTGCCCCGCAGCGTGTCGTCCTCCTCGCCAATCTCTAGGCGCTGTCCCACGCCGACCTTGCGCCCCTTGACCAGGGACTCCCAGCGCCTCGATCCTCGTTTGGCCAGTAGCAGGAGTTCCACCTTGCCTCCCGTGGGTACCTTGTGGGCGTAAAAGCGGGCGGGAATGACGCGACTCCTGTTCACTACCAACACATCCCCGGGACGCAAATAGCCGGGGAGATCATAGAAGTGGCGATGCTCGAAACGCTCCTCGTCGCGATGGAGTACAAAGAGCCGCGAGCTATCCCTGGGCTCCGCCGGTTCCTGGGCGATGAGTTCGGAGGGCAGATGATAGTCGAATGCTTCCGTCAACACGACATTCTCTCGGCTATTTGCCCCGAAGGAGGCGCAACACCACGTTGAGGACCACGGTCAGGATCACGCTGAGCAAGAGACATGTCGCCAGAGGGAAATGAAAGGAGAAATTATCCCGCTGAATGTGTATGTCTCCGGGCAGTTTGCCCAGCCATGGGATTTTGTTCCCGAGTATGAACAGCAATCCCATGAGGAGGAACAATCCTCCCATGATAATGAGCGTCCATCCTATATTTTCCATGCCAGATGGCATATACATATACACTTGCTCCTGTGCTGAAAGTCGTTTCTTGTCGTCAATGATGCGGCTGCGTGGAGGCATTTTTGTCCTTGGCCTCCCACTCGCTGTAGATGCATCCACAATAGCGCTGCATGTACAGATCGTGCGCCCTGGCCAGCTCATAGTGCTCGGCAAAGCCCCGGCGAAAGTTCTCGAAATAGAACGCCACGCCCCGCTGTCTTCCACATGCCTCCCCGATTTTCCGTAGGCTGTCCTGATCCTGATAGGGACTGATGAGCAGCGTGGTGGAAAAAAAGTCAAAGCCTTCCTCCGCGGCCCGCTGCGCCGTTCTCTGCAGGCGCAGGTGATAGCAGATGGCGCAGCGTTTGTGGAACGTCTCGTGCCCCACCACGGCCCGGAAAAAGGCGGGCATCTCATAGCCCTTCTCCCAGATAACGGGGAGGGCGATCTCTTTTGCGTAGCGCGCCAAGGTCTTGCGCCGGCGCTCGTGTTCGCTGTAGGGATGGATGTTGGGGTTAAACCAATGGCCTGTTACCTCTGCGCCCAGTGCGCGAAGCCGCTTCACCGTATAGGTGGCGCAGGGGGCACAGCAAATGTGCAGGAGGAGGCGTTTGCCCTTCACCGGGTTGATTTCCTCTTTTGGTTTAGGAATATCCACCGCCCGATGAAGGCGAATGGTGAGAGGTTCCTCGTTCACCAGGTCTGCCTTGTCCTCCTCCACCAAGCGTCGGGCCTTGCCCTCAGCGCAGGGCGAGAGGGGCCTATCGCGGATATCCAGGACTCGTGCCTTGCTCATGAGAAGAGACGGCCCTGCTGCGTCTCTTCCTGGCTCCAGGGGCGGCGCAGGTGCTCGTAGGCGCTCCGGGTCGCCACGCGCCCCCGGGGGGTGCGTTCCAAAAAGCCCAGTTGGATAAGATAGGGCTCATAGACGTCCATGATTGTGTCGGCGTCCTCGTTTATGGCAGCGGAGATGGTGTCCAGACCCACGGGGCCGCCGTCGAATTTGTCTATCACCGCGCATAACACGCGCCGGTCCGAGCTATCGAGCCCCAGGGAATCCACCTCCAGCATCCTCAGCGCCTCCCGCGCCGTCTCCGCGTCGATGACCCCGTCTCCCCGCACCTGAGCGTAGTCACGAACGCGCTTGAGCAGGCGATTAGCCACCCGCGGCGTGCCACGCGCCCGGCTGGCTATCTCATAGGCTCCTTGCTCCTCGATAGCTATCTCCATGATGCGGCAGGAGCGGTGCACAATGGCCTCCATGGCCTCCTGGTCGTAAAACTCGAGGCGGTAGACGATGCCGAAGCGCTCGCGGAGGGGCGAGGTCAGGAGGGCGATGCGGGTGGTGGCCCCAATGAGGGTGAATCTGGGCAATTGCAGGCGGATGCTCCGTGCCGTGGGGCCCTTTCCGATGACCACGTCCAAGGCATAGTCCTCCATGGCTGGGTACAGCACCTCCTCCACGGCGTGGCTGAGGCGATGTACCTCGTCGACGAAGAGGATGTCTCCCGAGTGCAGATTAGTGAGGATAGCGGCCAGGTCGCCGGGGCGCTCGATGACGGGCCCCGACGTGACCTTGATATTGACCCCCATCTCTGCGGCGATGACGTAGGCCAAGGTCGTCTTGCCCAGGCCAGGTGGGCCATATAGCAACGTGTGATCCAGTTCCTCACGCCGTTCCTGGGCCGCCTGGAGAGAGATCTTGAGGTTCTCTACCACCCGATCTTGGCCGATATACTCTTCAAGGGTCTGGGGGCGGAGACTGCGCTCTCTGGGCGCTTCTTGCGGTCTCTCTATAGGAGAGACGATGCGTTCCGGCTTTGACACAAATCCTCCTGGGGCTCTATTTTCCTTATTATAGCACGGGAGGCCACTGTCATAAACTAGAGGTCGAGTTAGAAGTCGGCCTCTAGTTCAGGGCATGGGAGGTAGGGATTACGCAATACCGAGAAGCGATTTTACGAGGTTGGCCGCACCGGCCGCATCGCGGGCATAACCATCGGCGCCGATCTCGTCGGCGTATTTCTGTGTCACGGGGGCACCGCCTATGATGACCTTGACTGTATCACGCATGCCTGTCTCCTCCAAGGCCTCGACGGTATCCCGCATGCTGGGCATGGTGGTTGTCAGCAGGGCAGACAGCCCGATGACGTCGGCCTCGTTCTCCTGCGCGGCCCTGACAAAGTCATCCGGGCTGACATCGACCCCCAGGTCGATGATCTCGAACCCGGCACCCTCGAGCATGATGGAGACTAGGTTCTTGCCAATATCATGCAGGTCACCTTTTACTGTCCCTAGTATGACCTTGCCCTGAGGTTCGATATCCTCCTTGACCAATTCGGGGCGCAGGAGGGCCAGGCCAGCCTTCATGGCCCGCGCTGCGATGAGCATCTCTGGCACATAGTACTCGTTCGCTTCGAACAGGCGCCCCACTTCTGCCATAGCCGGGATCATGGCCTCGTAAAGCAACTCCCCAGCCTTGAGTCCGTTGGCCAAGGCGGCGGTCACGGCCTCCGTTACATCCTCCCTCTTGCCCTTCAAGATTCCCTCAAAGATCGTTTCCTTGTAATCCATCACCGAACCTCCTCGACTCTCAGCAACCGCAAAAGATATACCCTAACGTAGCATGGCGCTGATTTTACCATCTCACCGAGATTTGCGCAAGCCATACAGCGACACCCGCCGTTACCGCCGCCCCCACGATGGAGCTGACGAGGTCAACGCCCTTGTTGTTCAGCCAGGGCCAACCCCGTATTTGGGTCGCTTCCTCTCCGCAGGAGTGAATGCGCTTCTCCGTGCGCTTTTCACAACGCTCACAATAGTAAATGGCTTGGGCTGTAGCCCCCAACAGGCTGTCTGTTAGGCATCCCACCGTCCCGCCCAGGGTGGCAGCCAGGGGGAGCCAGTTATACGTTCCCGCCCACGTCTGCTGCGCGAGCCATACCTGCGCCATCTGTAACAAGAGCCCCGCAAAGCCCATGAGGGACGAGGCGGCGAAAGACGCTATGGTACCCAACAAAGAGATCGCTCCCGTCGCCCCCCTTATCACGCGATCTCCAGTACTGATCAGATGGGGCGGATGGGCGCTGAGCACGCCCACTTCTGTAGCCCAGACGTCGGCTGTGGCCGTGGCGATGGCCCCGACGAAGGCGAAAAAGTCGTACTCGCTCTCCCCCGTCGCGACGTGCAGAAAGACTGCGAGCATCGCCCAGCCCACTCTGGCTCCCACGTCGCTTGCATCTATACGCGTGTGGGGGTTGAATTGTTCATGTAGTATCGCTTTGTAGGGGGCACGATAGCGTGCCCAGAGTCCCCAACTGAGAAAAAAGAGTCCCAAGAGTACCCCCCACGTCCATCCTCCTCCCGTAAAGGTTAGGGTCATGGCGGCGGCGACTCCCGCGGCGCCACTGCGCGAGACGAGGCGAATGCGATGGCCGATCCAGCCCAAGAGAAAACCACTTCCCAGTCCCAATAACAGATCGCGCATCATCCTTTTTTCATCTCCGAACCATAGCTGTGCTGAATAAAGACCTGAATTCGACGCAGTAATTCTATACCCCAGTTCTTACAGAATACCTCAAGTGGCACTTGATAGTCAAGATATTCCCGTGGTCGATGGGCGCGCCTTCTCGTGAGCCCCATATCACTGATGGTGGTGAAATGGAGGTGATTTGACACCAGGGACGGCATTCGGTATAATTTATTAGGCTTTTTAGAGGCATGAACATGCCATACAGAAGGAGTGGCGATGCAACTCACCGGCCGACAGAGGGATTGCATGAGTACCTTCCTCGATCTGTACCGGGAGGCGCAGGGGCCGCTACACTACACCACTGTCGCACAGCGGTTGGGGGTTAGCAAGATCACCGCTTACGACATGCTGCGGTTGCTGGAGGAGCGGGGCCTGGTGGAATCGGAGTACGTCTTGCGGGGAGAAGGGCAGGGAGCCGGGCGCTCGCGCATCGTCTTCCGCCCCACGCCTGAGGCCGATGCTCTGTTCGACGAAGTGGCGGGCGAGGGGGTGGGGCAGGGCGAGTGGGAGGCAGTGAAGACGCGTACCTTGGAGGCCTTGCAGGCTGGCAAGGACACCGACTACGAGGGACTGCTGAAGGAGATTGTGACCCGTCTGCCCCAGCGCGAGTCCCCGATGCTCTACGCCGCCGAGATGATCACCGCCGTCATCTTGAGCTTGCGCCAGTTACGGGAGGATGCCTCAGCCGCGGGGCTGTTTGATAAATTGCGCCCGTTGGGCTTGCCCGACGAGCACGGCCTGAGTGCGCTGGCGGGCCTGACGCTGGGGCTTTCCTTCGTCGAGCGCATCAACCGACGCCTGATCGGCCGCTTGGTTTCGTATACCGATCGCTACCAGGAGATCCTTTCGCGCCTCAGCGCCGAGAACAAGCGGCGGCTATCCGATTTCGTTGGGGAACTGATGCAGGTCTTTGAGGCTTAGCATTCTTTTTTTCGATGGATCTTCCTAGTCTTTTTGGGAGGGCGTGATTGTGGTGGGGGCCTCTCGAAGTTGAGCGGAACCATCGCCTCGGCATTGGCGGCGCGGGAATCTTTGCCACACCTGCCCGTTGAGGTGGTGGATTCCCGCTCCACCCTGATGGGACTGGGCTTTGTCGCCCTGGTTGCGGTACGTGCGGCGGCCGAGGGAAAAGGACTGGCAGAAGAGCAGAGATGAGTCGTACACTCAGGGCAATATAGAATAATAAAGGGGGTAGTAACATGAAACTGGGAGATATAGTTCGAAAGATGGCATCCGCCGGGCAAGTCGAAACGCTTGCCAACATTACCACCACTGCGGCACGCTACAAGCCGACCCGCAGTCTGCTGATGCGCTACGTACATCGGCAAATCGACCGAGGCATAGAAGGGGCACATGGCGCCAGGCAAGGACGCCCGGGGGCGGTGATCCAGGATCAAAAGGACATCGTCCATGCGATGGTAGACTCCGTTGGTCGCGCAATCGCGCAAGGCAACATCGCTGCTGGGCCCCTCAAAAAGATGCTGCGGGGTGTGACCAACGCTTTTTATAACGCGGAAGGCCGGGCCGCGTATCAGTGCTTCCGCCGGGAACACGATGATAGTGCTCCACCCAGCTTTCTGGTCATCTCCCCCGGCAATCTCTGCAACTTGCACTGCAAGGGATGCTACGCCAGCTCTGGCGATGACAGAGAGAAGCTGGACTGGCAGGTCTTCGACCGCCTCATCAGCGAGACACGGGATCTCTGGGGCTCGGGCTTTGTCGTCATCTCTGGCGGGGAGCCGCTGGCTTATCGTTCCCGTGGCATGGGCGTCATCGACGCCGCGGCCAAACACCCCGATGCTCTCTTCCTGATGTACACCAATGGCACGCTCATCGATGAGCGAGTGGCCGCCCGCATGGCTGAGGTGGGGAATCTGACCCCGGCCATCTCGGTGGAGGGGTTCGAGGAACGCACCGACGCCCGGCGCGGAGAGGGTGTCTTCCGGCAGGTGCTGACCGCGATGGCCAACCTGCGTGAAGTTGGTGTGCCTTTTGGCATTTCCCTCACCGCCACCTGCGAGAACTGCGAGGAGATCCTCTCCGATGAGTTCCTCGATTTCTTCTTTGAGGAGCAGGGAGCCATGTACGGCTGGATTTTCCAGTACATGCCCATCGGGCGGGGCTTCACGCTGAACCTGCTCCCCACGCCGGAGCAACGGACCTGGATGTGGAAGCGCACCTGGCAGGTGGTCCGTGAGAGGAAATACTTCCTGGCCGATTTTTGGAACCTGGGTACTTGTTCCAGGGGCTGCATCGCGGCTGGGCGTGCGGGGGGATACCTCTATGTGGATTGGAATGGGAAGGTGATGCCCTGTGTCTTCAACCCCTATTCGCCGGTCAATATCCACGATGTCTATCGGAAAGGCGGGACGCTGAACGACGTATTGGAGGAGCCCTTTTTTAAAGCCATCCGCGAGTGGCAGGGCGAGTATGGCTTTGCGGCGAGGCGTCCGGAGGAGCACGGAAACTGGCTAATGCCCTGCCCCATCCGCGATCATCACGCCGACTTCCGGCGCATCCTGGAGATGAACGAGCCCGACCCGGAGGACGAGGCTGCGCTCCAGGCGATGGTAGACCCAGCCTACCGCGAGGGGCTGATCAAATACGACGAGGCTGTAGCGCGGCTGATGGATCCCATTTGGGAGCGGGAGTATCTGGGGAACGGCAAGGAGATGGTGGACAGTGAGAGGCAAATGGTGCGCTGAGCCGACTGCTGTGGCCGCCAAAAACACGCTCAAAGAACGCGCCACTACGCCGCCTCAGTGTGGCCCAGTTCGTGGCACTAGCGGCGGCGACCTACGTCATCTGCTTTGCCTTTCCACCCTACCTCTGCCAGCGGGCGCAGTTGATGAACGGGCTTCTGCTGATGGTCGCCAGTCACTTCCCGCTGGAGGAGGTGGACATCCTTGGGGCTTTTGCGAGCTTTGAAGGCCCCGAGTTACTGGGAGTGAAACGGTATAGTCGATGTGCGTTCCCCGCTGTCGTATGAAGAACGCTTGGAAAGAGTGCAGTGTGGCCGGTTCGAAAATCCTGGGCGGGCAAGGAGAAGTATGACGGAGATGCTGTGGGGTCTGCTTGCCCTGGCTGCAGTCGCAATCGCATGGTGGGCCGCTCGGGTGGATTGGGCCGCGCTGCGTGATTCGTACCGCACGCTGCCTAATCAGATCGGGCAAGTCCTATCGTTTCTGATGATAATAGGGGCACTGCTGGTGCTGCGAGGTATTGCACTGCTGCCTATCGCACGGGACGCTGCGATCAGTTCTATCACTGCCGGGTGGTTGCTGACGGCGGTCGTAGTGATATTGGTCCTGCGCTGGCCCCGATACTGACAGGAGGATACAATGGGAACCTCGATTCGCAAAGTCGGGCTGGCCCTTAGCGGCGGCGGGGCGAGAGGGCTGGCCCACATCGGTGTGCTCAAGATCATGGAGCAAGAAGGCGTGCCGATTGACTGCTTGGGCGGCACTAGCATGGGCGGCCTCATTGCTGCGGCGTACGCTGCCGGGCTAAGTCCCAAGTTCATGGAGCAGGAGGCGCTGCGTATGGCCAGCTTCCGCCGCCTGCTGAGTCTGGCCGAGCTGTCGCTGCCCCGGCGCGGTCTATTCGAAGGCGAGAGCGTGTGCGAATACCTGGCCGAGCATCTGGGCGATAGCACCTTTGAAGACCTGCGACTCCCATTGGCGCTGGTCGCCGTGGATCTGAAGAGTGGCTGTGAAGTGGTCCTGCGTGAGGGGCGGGTGGTTGACGCCGTACGAGCGACCATCAGCTTACCGGGCATCTTTGCGCCGGTGGAACGTGATGGGCGGCTGCTCGTCGACGGAGGTGTCCTGAATGACCTTCCCGCCGACGTGGTGCGACGGATGGAGGCCGACGTCGTTATTGCCGTGGACGTCGCTACCGCCAGCGAGGCCATGTCGTCGCTTGATGAGACATTCCGCCGCCGCTACGTACCCAAGGGGCTGGCGAGTACTATCGAAGTGCTGTATCGCTCGCTGACGGTGATGATGGCGGATATCCATCGCCGACGGCTGGCGGAGGGGAATCCCGAGGTCGTCATCCGACCTGCCATACCGCAGGGCGTGACGGTACTGACCGGTTTCTCTCGCGTCGCTGAGGTCATCGCCGCCGGGGAAAAGGCGGCACGGGAGGCGCTACCGCGCATCAAGGAGTTACTCACATCGGCCTAGGTGGGAATTTCTAGCCCGGGCACCTTTCCGCGCGGTGTGGCATCTGCGACGCTACCGCGGCATTGCCCGTGAGCTAATGCCCCCGGGATTATGCGAGGCCAAGGCCGTGGTCGACGAGGTGCCCTCCCTCATTATGGTGCAGGGCTCCGGAGGGGAAGCGTAAATGCCCAAGGAGTACCTGGAAGAACCAGCCGCGCTGGCTCCCGTGAAGGCATTTCTCAAGACCACCCTGAAAAGACGAGGTATGTAGGGCAGACTGGCCATCCGCCCGGGTTGGAACAGCCTTTCGCGTTGCAGTGGAGCGCCTGTTCGTTGAATCTAGCGATCATAAAGTGCTGACAAGTGCCAATGCAAAGAGTACCTGCAGGCCCAGTGCGACCAGGATCAGGAGGTAGGCACCCACCCGCTCCCGGCGGTGCAGAAGGATGCCCAGGGAGGTATTGGCCGCCCACATGATGGCACCCAGTCCCGGCATGGCCAATAGCCGCCGCTTGGAAGCCACGCGCCCCACGCCACCCTGGTATGGAAGATGAAAGGCCAGCCGTTGTGGTAGTTCTTGATAGCGCCCCATGAGGATGCCAGATATGGCCACACATATCAGGAGCGCCGCTGCGCAGGTGATCCAGAAAAAGGTATCGCGCCACACGGGCCACTGCGCAATCGGTCCATATTCCACGTGTTCCGTGACGGGGTGAAGGGGTCCCAATCCACGCCGCACGGCATAGTCGCGTAGGAATTCCTGCGCGTTGTGCGGCGAGATGGCATAGCCACCGCCACCTGTGACCGCAATCAGTTGGTGTCGCAGCGGCTTGGTAGCATATACGTGGACAGTTCCCACTCCCTCAATGAGGATGTGTCCTCGCCAGTAGCCAGGCCAGCGGATTCCGAAAAAGCCGCCTAACCCTTGGAAAATGCTGGCGGGCACGACGCGCTCGATGTCTCCCATGGGCACGATGCGCTCGTAGGTGCCACAGTGGATCGTCAGCGCATCCCGATCCAGCCGATAACGCAGGCTGGCAAGGTCCAGCGCCCAGCGCATGCCCATCGCGAGTAGGGCAGCATCGCCGATGAGCCCCAATATTCTCAAAAAGGAGCCCAGGCCGATTTGCTGCCCACCTAGGCTGCGCGCCAGCAGGAATGCCGAGGCGAGAAGGGCTGCCAGCGTCAGAAAGGCGACCGATAATCCCAACGCCTTGGGAGGCTTCCAAATCACGATTTCGGGTCCATTATCTGCCACATAGTGGAGGGATTATAGTCGTTGGCTGAAAGATGCGTCAAGTGCTCATTCTGCACTTGACGCGTCCTGTGCGACGGAGGATAATGAATGTCCATGGGCGTGAGGTAGGGTATGGCTCATGTGCGCTCATTCGACGCTCGCTTTTGCTAAAGGAACGCATCATGGATGCTTCGGAACTGGAATCGGTCCTGGATGAGGGGCCGTTATTCGATAAGGAACTCCCCCCTGGTCATCGGAGCGGGTTCGTGGCCCTGGTGGGCAAGCCCAACGTGGGCAAGTCCACGCTGTTGAACGCTTGGATGGGCACCAAGCTGGCGCCCGTATCTCCCAAGCCCCAGACCACCCGCGATCGGCTGTTGGGTATTCTGACCCGTGAGGACGCTCAGGTCCTCTTTATGGATACTCCGGGCATTCATCGCCCCAGGACCAAGCTGGGGGACTTTATGGTGGAGGCGGCAAGGAGCGTTTTGCCGGATGCCGACGTGGTGGTCTTTGTCATCGACCTTACCGTCCCGCCGTCCCGGGCGGATCGCGAGACGGCGGCGCTGCTGGCTACACTTTCCCCTGACGTTGTGCGGATCCTGGCCATGAATAAGATGGATCGCGTGTCGGAGGAGGAGCTGGAGAACCGCTGCGCTGCCTACGAAGCCCTGAGCGATTTCGATCATTCCCTCTGTATTAGCGCTCTGTTGGGAAAGGGTGTGGGCGAACTCTTGCAGGTTATCATAGTGGCCCTTCCCCAGGGGCCACGCTACTATTCAGAGGATCAACTCACCGATCGCCAGGAGCGATTTATCGTTGCCGAGCTTATCCGCGAGCACGGCATGCGTCATTTGCACCAGGAGGTGCCCCACGCCCTGGCCGTAGTGGTACGGGAGATGAAGAAGCGCCCCAATGGCACGATGTACATCCTCGCTCACCTGTACGTGGAGAAGGAATCGCAAAAAGGCATCGTTATTGGGAAGAACGCAAGCATGCTGAAAGCGATTGGCCACGATGCGCGCATCGATCTGCAGCGGTTCTTGGGAGGCAAGGTCTATCTGGATCTACAGGTGCGGGTGAGGAAGAACTGGCGGCGTGACAAGAGGGCTCTGCAACAGTTTGGCTATACGATGGGCCGGCAGGTCTAATCGCTGCCGTCAGCGGAAGTATTACGTGCGGAATTGCTCCGCCGGCACCATGCGGTAACCGATGCCCCTCTCGGTGAGGATATATTGGGGCTCGCCCGGATCCTCCTCGATTTTCTGTCTTAGGCGCCAGATAAAGAGTTTAGTATAGTCCGCATTTTCCACGTAATCCGGCCCCCATACCTCCCGCAGGATTTGGCGATGCGAGAGGATGCGCCCCGCATTCTTTGCCAGGTAAAAGAGCAGTCGTAGCTCCGTGGGCGTCAGATCCAGCCGTTGCCCGTTGCGCCGCACCTCCCAGCGGTCGGAGTCGATAACGATGTCATCGGTCATATAGAGGACTTGCTCCTCTTCCGATTCATACCGCTGTGCGCGACGAAGCACCGCCTCAATCCGGGCCTCTAACTCTTTGAGGCTGAAGGGTTTGGCGACATAATCGTCGGCGCCCAGCCGCAACCCTTTGACGCGGTCAGTTTCCTGGCCCTTGGCGGTGAGTATGATGATGGGCACTGTGGAGAGGTCGCGGATCCGAATGCAGGTCTCCCAGCCATCCATCTGTGGCATCATCACGTCGAGCACGATGAGATCGGGGTGTTGATCGTAGAACGCCCTCAGTCCCTCCGCCCCGTTTGTTGCCGCGTGCACATCGTAGCCTGCACGCGAGAGATAGATGCGTAATGCCTTGATTAACGTGGCATCGTCATCTATGAGCAAAAGTTTGGTATTCGTCGTCATCCGTTTTCCCGAGCGGGTGTCTGTCTTCACAGAAGCAACCATCTTTACTTTTTCCTATTATACATCCTTTGGCTGGATTGTGTCTAGGGCGATGGCGGACAAAGGCCCAACGCTGCACACGTGCTTTGGGGCATGCGGCGTTTCCCTTCTGACTTTCCTGCGATAGTAGTATAATACCTCTCTGGAGGATAGGGCTTAAGTCGGCGTTAAGGCACCGTGAATGTGACGTTAGTCTCTTTTGTGGACGTTCGTGCTCCGGCACGGGGGATAAGATAGGTGAGAGCTTGCAAGGGGGGAGTGTGTACATGGGAGAATAGTGAGCGGATTCCCCTCGTGCTGGCCTCAGGGTCGCCGCGCCGCCGGCGTCTCCTGTCCGTCATGGGGCTATCGTTCCAGACCACCGTGCCGGCCATTGACGAGAGCGCTGGGGAAGGAGAGAAACCAGAGGCGTTGGCGCGGCGCCTGAGCCTGCTCAAGGCCAGGGCGGCTGCCGAGGCGTATGCCGATGCCATCATCATCGCCGCCGACACCCTCGTTGTATGCGGTGGCAGCGTCCTGGGCAAGCCTGCCGATGCCTCGGAAGCGCGGGAGATGCTTGTAATGTTGCGGGGCAGACAGCACAGAGTTCTCTCCGGGGTCGCGCTATACGATGCGACGCGACGACGGCAGAGCGTGCAGATAGTGAAGACGATGGTGTATATGCGCGACTATACCGAGGCGGAGATCCGCCGCTACGTGGCCAGCGGGGAGCCCATGGACAAGGCGGGTGCTTACGCCATTCAGGATCAGGACTTTTCGCCTGTGGCGCGCATTGACGGGTGCTATACCAACGTTGTAGGCTTGCCCCTCTGCCATCTGTACCGCATGCTCGCTGACTGGGATATCGAGATCCCGATTCGTCCGCTCACCTGTTGTCCTCTGGCCGTGGGGGCGGGCTGTTCCTTGGCGGAGAGGCTCTAGGTCTTCCGCGCTTTGTCGTTTGTACCCCAGCCCTTGGCCCCTTTTTGTTGACCCCCATCCAGAAGCATGGTACACTTTTTACGTAAATGGGGGTGCAGCATGCGCGTTATCACAGGATCTGCAAAAGGGCATACGTTGAGATCCGTTCCTGGCAGGGGTACGCGTCCCATTCTCGATCGCGTTAAGGAGTCCCTTTTCAATATTCTGGGGTCGGATATCCGTGGGAGGACATTCCTCGATCTTTATGCCGGTACGGGCAGCGTGGGCATCGAGGCGCTCAGCAGGGGGGCGAAGCACTGTGTGTTCATAGATCACGCTCATGAGGCTGTGCGGACGATCCATCGCAATCTGGAGACCACCAAGTTGGCGGAGCGGGCCGAGGTCATTCGGGATGATGTCTTTCGTTTCCTGCGCTCTGTCTCGGGGGAGCGTCGCTTTGACTATATATACGTTGCCCCTCCCCAGTATCATGCCATTTGGTCGGAGACCCTTTTGGCGCTGGACGATTGCTCGCTGCTTATGCCGCAAGGCGTCGTCATCGCCCAGTTGGACCCCAAGGAGGCTGAGGCCCTGTCTCTGGATAATCTGTATCTGTTTGACAAGCGGCAATATGGCAATACGCTGCTTCTTTTCTACGCGTGTGAGGTGGAGGGCGAGGCTTTGAACGAGGAGGCACGGTGAAAAGGGTCGACGTACAGGTTGACGATATCGTTACGCTGCGCAAGCCCCACCCGTGCGGCGGGTACCGGTGGAGGGTCACACGCATCGGGGCGGACATCGGTCTCAAGTGCCTCACGTGTGGCCGTCATATCATGATGCCTCGGAGCAAGTTCAATCGGAGCGCAAAAGAGGTGGTCTCGCCGCGTTCCGAGCCACCAGAGGGCTAGAAACCTCGGACGCCCTCGCATCCATCCTTCGGAGTTCTTCATGTATTCTCTTGATGATACAATTGCTGCCATCTCTACGCCCATAGGTCAGGGGGGCATAGGCATCGTGCGCATGAGCGGCGACGAGGCCCTGCCCATCGCGGTCAAGGTTTTTAGGCCTCTGCATCCCTGGCAGGGGGAGCCCGAGTCCCATTGTCTGCATTATGGACACGTCATCGATCCCGAGACGGGGCGCGTAGTGGATGAGGTGCTCCTCTCCTATATGAAGGCTCCGCGGACCTATACGCGCCAGGATATCGTAGAGATCAACGGTCATGGCGGCATCGTTCCTTTACGGGAGATCCTTTCCCTGTGTCTGGCATCGGGAGCACGCATGGCACAGGAGGGCGAATTCACGCTCCGCGCCTTTCTCAACGGGCGCATCGATCTGACGCAGGCAGAGGCCGTCGCTGATATCATCTCTGCCCGGACGGAGGCCTCTCTGCGCGTGGCCGTGAATCAGTTGAACGGGTCCCTTGCCAGCGAGGTGAGGGATATTCGTGAAAAGCTTTTGCACGCCTTGGCCTATCTGGAGGCGGTCATAGACTTTCCAGAGGAGGATATCCCCCTGCAGGACATCGAGGGAGAACTGGAGGAAGCCGCGCGACACCTTGAGGCCTTGCTGGAGGAGGCGAGCCGAGGTATCATCTACCGGCAGGGGATCCACGCCGCAATTGTGGGGAAACCCAACGTGGGCAAGAGCAGTCTGCTCAACACGCTGCTGCGCACCGACCGCGCCATCGTGACGCCTATTCCGGGCACTACGCGCGATACGTTGGAAGAAACGATCGATCTTGACGGTATCCCCGTTGTGCTGGTGGATACGGCAGGCATCAATGAGACCGACAACGTCATTGAGCAGCGGGGCATCGAGCGCAGCCGTGCGGCGATACAACAGGCGGATATGGCGCTCTTGGTTGTGGATGGCAGCGAGCGCGCCACGGAGGCGGATCATCAGGTGGCCGCGCTGTGCGTGGACAAGCCCTCCATCGTGGTTGTGAACAAGGACGATCTTCCCACCGTGTGGCGCTATCAGGAGTTGTTGCCCGCTTCTCCCCATATCGCTGTCTCGGCCCTCAGGGGAACAGGGATCGGGGCATTGGAGAATCTCATGGAAGACACCATTCTGTCCGGTCGCGTCGTCACCAGCGGTGCGCCGCTAGCCAGCAACCCTCGGCATAGGGCGCTGTTCCGGCACGCTTTGCAGAGTGTGGTTCATGCTCAGGAGGCTTTGGGGCAGCACCTGCCGGCGGATTTCCTGACCATCGATATCTCTGAGGCTGTGGATGCCCTGGGGCGGGTTACGGGGGAGACGGCCAGCGAGGAGTTGCTGGAAAGCATCTTCAGCGACTTTTGCATCGGCAAGTGACGGGGAGGATGCTTTGAGGCTTGCCATCGTCTGTTCCTGGCTGAACCAATATGGCGGCGCCGAGCGCGTTCTGGAAGTCATCCACGGGATGTATCCTCAAGCGCCGGTTTACACCTCCATCTACTGGCCTGAGGCCCTTCCGGAGGCCTATCAGGAATGGGATATAAGGCCCTCGATTTTGAATCGGCTTCCCTTTATCAAACGCTCTCACCAACTCTTTCTCCCCCTCTATCCCTTGGGTTTTGAGAGTCTCGATTTGCGCGGTTACGACGTGGTGCTGAGCGTCACCAGCGCCTTTGGGCATGGCGTCATCACCACGGAGCATACGCGCCATGTGTGTTACTGCCTGACCCCGGCGCGCTTTCTCTGGAATTATCATGCCTACATCGAGCGGGAGGGGATCAGCCGGCTGGGGCGTCTGGCGCTGACGCCCTTTCTCAAGAGTTTGCGTCAGTGGGATAGGCTAGCCGCCGACCGCGTGGATGAATTCGTCGCCATCTCGCGCACGGTGCGTAAGCGCATACGCAAATATTACCGGCGCGAGTCCCAGGTCATCTATCCCCCCGTGCGCGTCGATTCCTCCGTGCCTCTTCAGGAACCCGAGGACTATTTTCTGATCGTCTCCCGCCTCGTTCCCTATAAGCGCATTGATATCGCCGTGCGGGCTTTTAATGCCTTGGGGCTGCCCCTGCGTGTCATCGGCGAGGGGAGAGACCGGAAAGCCTTGGAGAATATGGCCGGGCCCAATGTCACGTTCCTAGGCTACATCCCCGATGATGGAGAGGTGCGGAGGCAGATGGCGCGCTGTAGGGCATTGATATTCCCTGGGGAGGAGGACTTTGGTCTCACGCCCTTGGAAGCCATCTCGGTCGGGAGGCCCGTTATCGCCTATGGGGCGGGCGGAGCGCTGGATACGATAAAGGAGGGCGAGACGGGGCTCTTTTTCCACCGTCCCACCGCCGACGCGCTGGCCGAGGCGGTGCGCGAGTTTTCAGACTACGACTTTGACCCACAGCATTTGCGCCATCAGGCCCAGCAGTACGGCGTGCCCAGGTTCAAGCGTGAGCTTTCGCAGTTCCTGGAGAAGACGGCCGAACGCGCATAGCGCAGTTTGACGGGGCATGCTCACTCCACGAGAAGAGGGCCATTCCCCAGGAAACGGCCCCCTTTCACGACACCCTCTTTTCGGCGTTAGTAGCGCTGCCAAGTACCGTCGTTATAGAGTACGTAAACGCCCCGCGTGCTGCTCCACAGCATCTGTCCGCCCTCAAAGGGTTGAGCGGAACCGTAAAAGCCTCGCTCCTCAGTTGTGGCCCAGCCCAGATTGGTCCGCACACCGGCACAATCACGCCACACTTTGCCAAAGCCTCGCTTGGGCTGATAGTAGCCCGGTGGCGCCACGACCAAAGGGTCTATTTCTGGCTCGCTTGGAGTCCAGGTATCCGGACAAATTTGCCAGGTACCATTGTTATAGATGACATAGATCTGTTTCGTGTCCTGCCGCCAGAACATATAGCCCATTTGGAAGAGTTGCTCGCCAGCCCACACGGACTTTTCCGTTTCCGTTGGGCACCCCAACTTTGACCTGACCTGGCTGTAGCTATTCCAGACATTGCCAAAGCCGAGGATGGGCGTGATGGCGCAACCGCTCGGCGGTGCAGGTGGTGCGCCGCCATCCTGGCGGACGAACTTGACGGCGTCGAACCCTACAAAGCGCGTGCCATAGGTCTCACCCGTGGCATCTCCCAAAAAGACGTACTCGTTGGATCCGCCCGCAAAGTAATAGGTGCCGAGGCTCACCCATTTGTCATAGTATATATTCTGATTCACCACACACGTGTTCTGCACACCGTTATGGTGGATCACGTAGCGGGCGCTCTTGCTGCCATGGTAGCGGCTGGGGATGTAGACGGACACCTCCCAGTTTCCCGCTGTATTTACATACGGGAACCACTTGCCCCAGTTATAAAGCCGTGTGCGGCTGTTCCAGGTCCAATACAGATGGCCTCTGTAGCCCGTGCTACGGGCGTACCAACTGCTGGTCGGCCCGCCCCATACAAAGTTGGAATCACGATTGTCCACGATGATGGTTTGTGGGCTTGGACCGGGCCCAGGCGCAGGTGCTCCTGACCAGCTCACCATGCATACGGCCACTCCTCCCTGTTCAAAGTACTCGACCTTGATCTGGTGAGTGCCAGCACTTACGTACGTACTACCCGTATGGGTCGTGCGAGATTGAGGGTACCATTTGTCGATGACGAGGGCGCCATCGACCCACACACGCACGCCGTCGTCCACGGTAGCGGAGAAGGTACGGTTGCCACTGGTGTCAAAGTAGACATCTCGCGTCCATCGGGCGGAAAAGTAGTCGCTGGTCACGCCCGCGGCGGGCGAACCGTAGCCCCAGTCGAAATTGATGGCCGGGTCGCTCCGCACCACCGCTGCCGCACCCCCCAGCCAGGTGTTGTTGTAGTACTCCCCCCGCCAATCATAGACAGGGGTCGTGCCACCAGCCTGCCACCAGACCTTGCAGACGGCCTTACCCACGTTCTCATAGTACTCCACCCGCAGGTCATGGTATCCAGCACTCAGATACTTGGTTGCACTGTAGGTGGTTACCGGCGTGTCATGCCATTGATCGATAATCAGATGGCCATCCACCCACAGGCGCACGCCGTCATCTACTTGGGCATAGAAGGTGTAATCGCCGGCCCCAAAATTGACAAAGCTGGTCCAGCGCACGGAAAGGTGATCCGCGTTGACCCCCGCAGCCGGGGCGCCGTTCCCCCAATCGAAGCTGATGTTGGTATCGTCCCTCACCAGGGCGGGAGACCCCGTCAAGTTGACGTTATTGTAGTACTCCCCCCGCCATGATGGGGAGGGATCCGCTGAGACACCAAGGGCGGGTGTCAACAGACCGATCACGACCAGCGCCGCTGCCAACACGATCTTGGGCACCGCGAGCGCCATACGTTGCCCGGGATTTGCTCCCATCCTTTTCACTTTCGTCCCCCTTTCGGTAACGTCGCATTTCGGAACATCGACGATAGTGTACGCTCTATGATTGAGCCTCACAAGCTCATTTCTAGAGCACCTATTCCTTCTTCCAACCCTACTATGCATATCATAACACATCCCGGCCTGTTTCGCAACGGCCTTTTATCGCCAGCTGTTTTCTATTCTACTACTCGTTCCACGCGAAGCAGACGCTCGTCCTGGATCGAGGCATAGAAGGTTGCTTTTCCCTCCACGTCGCTAAAACGTACGCCCTCCTTCGTCTCCTCCTCGGCCATCAAGCGTACGCCCTCCTTCAAGAGCCCCAAGGTACGGACCTGGTTCGCCACTTGGGGGCTGGCGACCAGTTCATCGGCTGGCAACCCCTGCCGTAGGCGCCGCAGACACTCGTGGAGGAGCGCATAGGGCCTGCGTTCAGTCATCTCCCAGAATATCTGGGGCAGGGATGCATCCGAGGGCAGGTCCGATTCCCGCTCATAGGCCCCGTCGGTGCGGCGCCAGGTAGCTGTCAGCCACCTGTGGGGACATTCGCGGCATTCCACGAAAATCTGGTTCTCTTCTCCAGCGAGGCCGAACGACGATCCACGCACCCGCAGGCGCCCCAGCCCGCTGCCCACAAACTGGATCTCGCCATCTGTGGCCACCCAATCTCGGCGTCCCTGAGGGGTCCAAAGGGGAGCCCAGGGGCCATCCGCCTGGCGGTGCAGAAGTGTATAGGTGGGCTGTATGTACCCTTGATCCTTTGTGCCGAGGATCACGCCCAGGTCATCGCCTTCCAGGCGCGCGTCGAGCACCAGGTGGCCGTTGCCGACAAAGTGGGCCTCCCCCGAATCGAGCACATAGATCGAAAAGGGAGGTAGTTGGGCCACGAATATCTGGTCCGCCAGGCGTTTGACGTGGGGCTCCATGACGTCCGCTGACCAGCCCGCCTTCTCCAGGTGGGCGCGGAGGTCGCGGGAGAGCGTTTCGGTGTCCGTATCCGCGTTGGCGGCCACAAACTCGGCTACCACCTGGGCCATGGCCTCGGCCTCGCCTTCTACGTCCTCGAAGCGGCCCTGCCAGGGATCGATGACCACCTTTTCGGCGACGGGCTCTTCCGGTGGCGTCATCCAACCCAGTATCTCGCCTTGCGGAGGCACCGTCAACAGGCGGCGATCCCCCCCATGGGGGCGGATCATATAGAAGTAGCTGTCTCCCTCCGTGCCCCGATGATACGCCACGATATAGTCTCCATCGGGCGTCCACCCCACGACAGTAGAGGAAAGCGCGGCCTCCTCCATCACCTTTTTAGCCTGCATGGATGCGACGTCGAGCACCCAAAGCCCTAGCCCCTTGGAACTCTCGGCGAAGGTGGTGCCGTCCTGCAGAAGATAGGCGACGTATTCGCCATTCGGCGACCAGATGTGGGAGACGCTGTGCGAATCGGAGGGATGCTCCCACGTGCGAGGTCGCGCCTCCTCGGCTTCTGTGGATAGATGGTAGAGCAGCAGTTGCGCGCCCCCCTGATCTGACAGCCATTCGGTGAGCAGGTAGCGACCATCTGGAGAGACCGCTACCTCCCCCTCACCGCGGATGGGAATAGTACGCCGGCGCTCGCCACTCTCGAGGTTATAGTAGTCCGCCTTTGTGAAGGAGGGGTCACCGCCGAAGGGAATTAGCAACACCTGTCCAGATACGTCGTCATAGTGCAACAGGTTGACGCCGTTCACATCCTTGATGCGCATCTTTCCAAAGGCTTTGCCATCACAGCCAAACGCGCGCAGGTCCACGCTTCGCCCAAAGGTTGGTGCCGTCTCATCATCCACTATAGCCGCGTGCAGGAGGTTCCTGCCAGAGCCGCTCCACAATACGTGAGCGTAGATGATCTCCTCCTCTATTTCCGCACTGTGCAGCTTTCCACGGTTGAAATCGATGATGTCGAGATGGCCTTCCTGGGCGATGGCCAGGCGCCCTTGGGCGAAATCCCAGGCTTCCAGGCGAGGTACAGAGGCGATCTCTGTGGGCTGCTGTCCGAAATAGTCCCCCCTATATATGTTGCCGTCGTGGGCAAAGACGAGAGATTGCTGCTCGTCGGGCGCGGGCTCTGGCGAAGGGGAGATGCGGGGCGTCGGCGGGATGGATGGCGTCTTGGTCGGTTCGCCACGTATGGCGGTCGATGTACGGACTGGAGTTGTGGTGGGCCTCTGGGCCGTTGCCGACCGCGTGGCGGTCGCCGTCGTGGTGACAAGGGGACGCGAAGAATCTTTCCACGGCGTCTGTGTGGGATAGAGTATGTTGGTCAATCGGTCAACGCTGGCGCATCCGCCCAAGCATAGGGACCATAGCAGTGCAATAGTCAGATAGCGCCACTTCCCTCGCATCGCTTACTCCCGAATACGATCAACAATGGTCCGATCTCATCGTATTGATGGTACCCCGCGTGCTCCAAGTCTACAAGGGAAAACTTGTGCTGTAAAGCTCGGTGTGGTTAAGGCTTTTCTTTTTCAACCACTATAACGCTCTTCTGTGCATAAAAGTTCCGCTAACTCTCGCCTCTTTGGAGCCACGTGGTGATGAGACAGTACGTGTATCGTGGATCTGGAAGTCCATCCACACAAGACTCAGTTCTGTACCGTGATGGGCACACGATGGGGTGGCGGGAAATTCCCCGTCACGTCAACCACCGTCAACTTGAGGCAACACGTGCCGTTGGGTAACTCGGTCGTATCGAACGTCTGGAGCACGCCGTCGGTCACCGGCGATCTGACGATGTCGCAACCCGGGAGACCGTGCCACACCTCTGGATTCTCGCCCGGCCCCCATTCCACCTTGTAAAAGTCGAAACGTTCGTGGTTGGCCGTCCCTCGTATGGTCAGTATGCCGGATACAGTCTCGTGCGAGAGAGGGGATGTGATGCACGTGTTAGGGTCCGAGCAGGCCGACGTGGGCAAGGGGGTGGCCGTGGGTGGCAGGGGCGTGTTTGTCGGTTGACGCGTAGGCCTAGGGCTGGGGCGAGGAGTCTCTGTGGGCGGAAGAGGTGTCGGTGTGGGGGTAGGGACGCTGGTGGGTATGGCCAAGGTCATCGTTGGTGTCGGGTCCATCATTTCCTCTATGGCCACCGAGGGCACGATATAGTACTTGAGCGCCGTGATCACCACCACCAGTCCCAGCACCATGCCGATGTTGGACATGGCGCGTCCCTCTTTGTGTGCTGCCACTTCCTTTTCGATGCTAAAGATGGTGCTGGTGCGAGCGTTCCGGGCGAGGAGATAAGCGCGCATGTGGAAAAGGAGCAGCAACAAGCAGCCGCCGTACAGCCAGATGGTGTATCTGTCAATAAGATTCAGGAGGGCTACGAGGATGTCAAGCACTGTTCTTTTCCCCACTTACCATATCATGTTAGCCGTGCCACCGTACCCTCTATCAACGCCCCCAGGATGGGTGTCATCGTTTCTCCCACCTCTTGTACCTTTTCGTGTGTCGCTTCGACCGGCTCCTTGCGGAGCGAATCGGCGGCCACATTGCTGATGAGAGAGATCCCGAGGACACGCATTCCCCCCTGCCTGGCCACTACCGCTTCGGGAACAGTGGACATGCCTACCGCATCCGCCCCTGTGCTGCGCAGGAAGCGCACTTCGGCCGGCGTCTCAAAACTGGGGCCCGCTACCATGACATAGGTGCCCTCTTTGAGCGCCACTCCCTGTCTTTTCGCCTCTTGATGCAGTATGGTGAGCAGCTCTGGGTCATAAACCTGCGACATGCTGGGAAAGCGTGGCCCAAAGGCGTCATCGTTTGATCCACGGAGAGGGTGATGCCCCGCCAACCCTGGCAAGTTCAGGTGATCTTTGATGGCCATAAGGTCGCCTGGCGCCAAATCCGAACGCAGGCTCCCCGCAGCGTTGGTTACAATCAACGTTCTCACTCCCAACAGATGCATGACGCGCACGGGAAAGGTTATCTGCGCAGGGGAATAGCCCTCATAATAGTGTACGCGGCCTTGCATTACCAAGACCTGGGCGCCGGCCAGTGTGCCAATAACGAGTTGCCCAGCGTGGCCCGCCACGGTCGACCGGGGAAAGTGGGGGATCTCATCGTAGCGGATGATATCTGGCGCTGTGAGACGTTTGGCCAGCGTGCCCAACCCTGATCCCAGTATCAACCCGATGGAAGGTCTGTGTTCTGTGTGGGCACATATATACGCTGTTGCTGCGCGCACCCGCTCATGGGCGCCGTCCATTGAAGTTGTCTCCTCGGCCCTATGGCCCTGCTACTTGGCGCGGGGATGCGTCTCGTCATATACTTCGCGCAGGTTATCCTTGGTGTATACCTGGGTCGTAGAGACGTTGGCGTGTCCCAAAAGTCCTTGCACTCGGCGCACATCGGCGCCGCCGTTCAGCAGATGGGTGGCAAAGGAATGACGCAGGGTGTGCGGTGTTACCGAATCGTCCAGGCCTGCCTGTCTGACGTATTTCTTGATGATCAGCCAAAGCCCTTGCCGCGTGAGGCGATGCCCGCGATGGTTCAACAACAATGCGTCCTCGTTCTCGTCCTGCAAAAGTTTTGGGCGACTATCTTCGATGTAGGATTGCAGCGCGTCCACGGCTCGAGGATACATGGGGATAACGCGTTCTCGGTGTTCGCTTTTGTCGTTGACGCAGTGAACGCAGCCATTATCTAGATCGATGTGCTCGACGTTCAGGGCTACCACTTCGCTGACGCGCATGCCTGTGGCGTAAAGCAACTCCAAGAGGGCGACATCGCGCACACTGCGGCTCCCGCTCCCCTTCGAGGGGGCTTTGAGCAAAGTCTCCACCTCTTCAACCGATATGGAGGTGGGCAGGTACTTGCGAACCTTTGGAGAATCCAGGGTGGCGCTGGGGTTCTCCTTCAAGACCCCTTGATTCGTGAGATAGCGGAAAAAGGATTTTGTTGCTGCTACTTTGCGGGCTACGGTGGAAGAGGCATACTCGCGTTCGTTTTTAAGGATGTCCACATAGGTTGAGAGGTGTTTCTTCTGTACATGCTTCCACTCCTCCACCTTTGTCCTTGCCTCCACAAAGTGCAGGAACTGGTGGAGGTCGTTGCGATACGCTACGATAGTGTTGTCAGAGTAGCCCTTTTCGACCTGCAGGGAATGAAGAAAGTTTTTGATCTGTTGTTGCATAGTAGATTCTCCTCGTGTTCTTTACACTACCCGGGAGGACTGCGTAATTGTACCACCACTTTTCATAAGGGCAAAACACCTCTTGCTTACTATGGGTTCGTTCTTTGCGCTCGGGTGCCAGATCGCGTATACTCTCCCGGCATCCTAGAGCATCCTGAGGAGGGATATGGTCCGCGTTATCAATGTCAGAAGTCCTGGCAAACTACGACATCGGGCACGTCGAACAATTGCTGAGATATTACGCCGACTTGCATCAAAACCCACCTTCGATGGTGAGGCCAAAGACATGGCCGCCACGGTGGTTTTCTGCCTGCAGGACATCGCGAAGGCTACCAGAGTAACCACTACAGCCTGGGAAAAGCGAAACTATTTTCTCAAGGCGGATCGCTTTCGCCTCCAGTGGGAATGGGTCACTCCTGCAGCCGAGAGCCTTTGCGATCTGATTATCAAAGAACAGTGGGAGCGCTTGCCCCGGGAACTGGCCGAATTGGCTCCTCACTTTTCGGATATCCGCGTCGCCAGGATGAGCCGTGACCCCTCCACGTGGCAAGGCAATTACCACCGCTTGCTAGCGCAAGAAAATGAATCTGCCCACGAAGCATAGTGTCATAACGTGATTCTAGACGGGAAGCTCTATCACAGGGTTGCGCAATGTTCCAAGCCCCTCGAAAGTGATCTCGATGATATCGTCCTCTTGCAGAGAAAAGGAGTCTGGCGGCACGATCCCCGTTCCCGTCATGACAAAGACCCCCTTTGGGAAGCTGTTGCAGCGCCCAAGGTAGCTTACCAAGTCGCTGAGGGGGCGATGGATGCTGGACGTGCGGGTCTCGCCACGAAAGATCTCCTCACCATCGCGTTTGACCACGCACACTACAGCCTGATCCAGAGGATCAAAGTCTTTTGCCAGCCGCACAAAGGGACCCAGGGCGCAAGAGCGATCGTAGACTTTGGCCTGTGGAAGGTAGAGGGGGTTTTCGCCTTCGATTTCTCGGGAACTCATGTCGTTCCCCACTGTGTACCCGACGATCTGCATCTGGGGTGTTACCACCAGGACCATCTCGGCTTCGGGCACGTCCCACCCGGAATCGCCGCGAATGGCCACTGGCTCATCCGGGCCCACCACGCGATGCGGTGTGCTCTTGAAGAATATCTCGGGACGGGCTGCGTCATACACGCGGCCATAGATGGTGGGCTCTCCCGATTCGCGCATGCGGGCCTCGCGGCTCATCTCATAGGTCACGCCGCACGCCCAGACCTCTTGCTCGTCCAGAGGTGCCAATAGCCGCATCTCCGTGTCACCCTGCAACAAACTGTCGGCCGCCGCGAGGGCCTGAAGCTCGTCGGCCATCTGCTCCAGGGTGGAGAATGCCTCCTCTGCGCTCCCTGCCGCCGTCTCCAGCCAAGCGCTCATGTCCGTGTATTGGTGACGGCCAGAAGCAGTCAAATCATAGAGCTTTTCTCCTGAGATCAAACCGAGATGCGGTGGCGCTCCGCCCACCCGAAAACGGCACAAAGAAAAGTCGGGGATCACAGTCCCTCCTCATGGTGATTCTCACAAAATCCAGAGTTCCTCGCAAAGGGTAACCGTGGAGACTATAGAGCATATGGTATGATTGTGCAAAGCACAATCATAGTACCCCTCTACCCAACGCTCAAGGCTTTATAAAGCGTCTACATTATATGGCGTCCGTGTTGGGGTGTCGAGTGCGCGGTAGTAAGGGGGGTAGGGTGAGAATTATGAAGAAGCATGCGTCGCCCGCTGCCATGGTGGACTTGCTGGTATCCGGCGTAGAGAGTGAACGTGTTCCTGACACGTTCACTCTCTTCCCGATGTGGCTTGGCGGAATGTCGGCACGAAAGCGTCCTACGCCGGTATCGCCTCCGTGGACATGAACTGGGTGCGGTAGAGTTGCGCGTATACGCCATCGTGGGAAAGGAGTTCCTGATGGGTTCCTCGTTCCACGATGCGCCCCTCATCGATGACCAGAAGGGTATCGGCTCGTTGCACCGTAGCCAGGCGGTGGGCGATGACGAGGGAGCTGCGTCCGGCCATGAGCTGCTCCAACGCGTCCTGTATCAACCCCTCTGTGTACAGGTCAACGCTCGATGTCGCCTCATCCAGCACCAATATGGTAGGCGAGGCCAGGATCACCCGCGCCAGACACACGAGCTGGCGCTGGCCCAAGGAGAGGTTAGTGGAGCCCTCCAGTATCTCCGTGTCGTAGCCTTCTGGCAGGCGAGAGATGAAATCGTGGGCGTTGGCCGCTTTGGCGGCCTCGATTATCTCCTCACGGTCCGCATCCGGGTCGCCAAAGGCGATATTGTAGGCCAGACTCCCCTGGAAGAGGAAGGGTTCCTGCGGCACGATGCCCAACTGCTCGCGCAGGGAGCTGATCTTGAGATCGCGGATGTCGATGCCGTCAATGCGAATAGAGCCAGACGATACATCGTAGAAGCGCATCATCAGCTTGGCGATGGTGCTCTTGCCGGCTCCCGTAGCCCCCACCAGGGCGACGGTTCTGCCTGGCTCTATCTCAAAGCTTACGTCTTCGAGCACGGGGACACCGGGCGCGTATTCGAAATCTACGTTCTCAAAGACTACGTGCCCTTTTGGAGAGGACAACACGCGTGGATGGGGCGGATCCTGAATCTCGGGTTCCTCTTTGAGGATGCCTATGATCCGCTCGCCGCCCGCCATGGCCGCCTGCCAGGTGTTAAAGATCATACTCAGGTCGAGCACGGGCTGAAAAAGACGAGACGTATAGGTCAAAAAGGCCACAATGATGCCCAGAGTCATGTTCCCGCGCATTACCGCGCGTCCACCAAACCAGAGGATGATCCCCGTGGCCGAAACGCTCAGGAACTCCATAATGGGGGTAAAGATGGCGGAAAGCTTGGTGGCTCTTATGCGCGCATCGCGGTTGTCCTGATTCACCTCATCGAATTCGTCGCTGGTGCGATTCTCTTCGGAGAAGGCCTGGATGACGCGCATGGCATCCAGATCCTCGGCCAGGCGCCCCGTCAGTATGCTATTTTTCTCGCGCGTCTCCCGGTATGCCACCCGCGCTCGCTTTCCAAACTCCCGGGCTGCAACCGCCATAATCGGCAGCACCGTGAAGGTCAGCAGCGCCAGGCGCGTATTGATGATGAGCATCACGGTGATGATGCTTATCAGGATCACCATGTCGCTCAACAGAGATATGATGCCGTGGGAGAGCAGTTCGTTTACCACGCCCACGTCGCTGAGCATGCGCGAAATGAGGGATCCCGTGTCGTGTTGATCAAGATAGCCCATGGAAAGAACCTGATAATGGCGGAACAACTTTCCGCGCATGGTCCGCAGCACACTGTTACCTACCTGGCTCAACGTATAGCGACGACGCCAGGCCAGTAGGAAATCCACGCCGTAGGCTGCTAGCGTTAGCGCCGCCATCCACGTGAGCCCTATCAGATCCCCCTCTGCAATATAGTCATCGATGGCCCGTTTGATCAGATAGGGCGTCAGTAGGGCGAGGCCTGAACTGGCGAGCATAAGCAACGCCCCGAGCGCAAGTCGTTTTTTATGAGGCACAAGATACTGAAGCAACTCGCGCGTCAGGTTCCAGTCAAGTCCTCTTCCTTCTGTATCCTTGTAGTGGTGACCATGGACGTGCGGGCTTCGGAATGATCCTGGACTGAAAGAGAAGCTCATGACTGTCCCCCTATAGGCGTCGGCTGAAGACGTTGATCCTCGGGTCTGAGCTGACGATAGTAGATATCGGCGTAGACCCCAGATTGTCGTATAAGATCGTTGTGCTTACCTTGAGCAACCAGTCTGCCGTCGTCAATGACTAGGATCTGGTCCGCATTGCGTACCGTAGAGACGCGTTGGGCGATGATGATCGACGTGCGGTTCTCCATTAGGTTCTCCAGCGCTTCCTGAATCTGCTGCTCGGTCTCTGTATCCACACTGGACGTCGCATCGTCGAGAATGAGGATACGGGGATCGAGAAGCAGCGCCCGTGCAATGGCGATGCGCTGTCTCTGTCCGCCAGATAACGTGATGCCTCGCTCCCCCACCGCCGTATCGTACCCGTCGGGAAAGCTCTCGATAAAATCGTGAGCGGCGGCCGCCTTGGCCACCTCCTCGATTTGCTCCTGCGTCGCGTCCGGCCGACCAAAGGCGATATTCTCGCGGATAGTGCTGCCAAAGAGCATCGTCTCCTGCAGCACCGTGCCGATCTGAGAGCGCAAGGACTCCAGCGTCACGGTGCGGATGTCCGTGCCGTCCACTTTGATGGCGCCTGCTGTAACATCATAGAACCGTGGAATCAGATTGATGATGGTGCTTTTGCCTGACCCCGTGGGCCCCAGAAGGGCCACCGATTCGCCGGGGGCAACGTGAAAGGAGATATCCGAGAGCACCTCTATATCGTCGCCATAGGAGAAGGAGATGTTCTCGAACGTGATGGCTCCCTCTACGGCTTCTAATTCCTGAGCGTCGGGTGCCTCCATGACCTCCGACTGGGCGTCGAGTATCTCAAAGACGCGTTCTGCAGAGGCACGTGATTCGCCCAGCATGTTGGCGATAAACCCCATGCGGCGCATGGGGCCCACGAGCTGCAGCACATAGCTGTTAAAGGCTACAAGTGCACCCAGCGTGAGGGTACCGCGCACTACCATGCTTCCGCCCACCCAGAGTATAATTACTGTGCCAATGCTGGCCAGGAAGACCATAAAGGGTCTGGAAAAAGAATGTATGCGGGCCATGATCATGGATATGTCGTAGATGGTGTCATTCTGGTTGTCGAAGCGCTTTATCTCCGCCGGCTCCTGGGCAAAACCGCGAACCACACTCACGCCCTCCAGGTTCTGCTCAAGACGGGACGTGAGCTCGCCCATCTCATCCTGCCTGGCGTGCCACAAAGGGTGAATCTGACCAATGAAGCGATTCACCGTGATGACGATAAAGGGAAGTGTGCACATAGCCAATGCCGCTAGTTTGGGTTGCATCCTAAAGAGTACCACAGTCGTCCCCACCATCAGCACCAAGGAATCGACAAGCATCAGGAACAGTCGCCCCGTGACGCGGCGTACGTGCTCCACATCGCTTGTCGCACGGGAGAGGAGTTGTCCGGCCTGCGTCTGATCATGGTATCTGAAGGATAAACTCTGGAGCTTGCGGTAGAGCTCGTTGCGCATGTCATAGGCGATGCCCTGCGAAACCCGCTCGGTGAGAAAGCCCTCTCCGAAGCGAAAGGCCCCTTGTACCAAAATGGTCAGCAGCAACAGACCGATGGAGCGCAGCAGGACGTCGACCCGTTTCTCTGCGATGCCCACGTCGATGATGACGCGGCTGATCTGGGGCGTGATGAGACGGATGCCGTTGATGCCCAGCATGCAGAGATAGGCTATCACCTCACTGAGCCAAAAAGAGCGCATATAGCC
>JAYENT010000048.1:0-3342 GCA_034722245.1 Chloroflexota bacterium | reverse complement strand
GGCAAGCAGGTCTTTCCTTCCTATCCCGATTCGTAAGAGGAGGCGCGCGATGAGCGATGATCTGTTGGGGAAAGTGCAGGGGGCCCAGAACGAGCTGGAGGAAGTACTCTCCCATATCCCCGGCTACAAGGGCTACAAGCGGAGGGAGCAGCGTCGGGAGGCCGACAAGCTCTTGCGTCTGGAGGTGGCGCGGCGTTATGGGGAGCAGTTAAAGCACTTGGGAGAGGTGCAGTACGCGTTGAGCGAGAAAGGCGAACTGGCTCTGTTGGCCTCGCTGGAGCGGGCTGTCAGCAAGCTGCAGCTTCTTATCGATCGTCTAAGGACGGCTTCCTATGGTTATGCGGGGCTCTTTGATGCGCTAAAGGTGGACGAGGAAGTCTTGGACAGGCTGTATGCCTTTGACTATGCCATGGTGGAGGGGGCTGATAGTGTAACTGTCTCCATCGAGGCCCTGGAACGGGCGGTCGAGGAAGACAGGGATGCCCCAGCCCAGATCGATGAGCTTTTGGATCAGCTCACAGAGTTGAACGAAACGTTTACCCGTCGACAGGATGTTATACTTGGCTAAGTGGGGCGCAAAAGCGCGGAGGAGGTGATCTCGTGGCGCGGATATTGGATGTCGTAGAATATGCGGATATGGGAGAACAGGAAATCGTTCACCGCATTCCGGAACATGGCGCGGGCGATTTTCGCATCGGTTCACAACTCATCGTGCGTGAGGGGCAAACGGCCGTGTTCTTTCGCGATGGCAAGGCGTTGGATACCTTTGGGCCAGGACGACATACGATTACCACGGCCAACATCCCCCTCCTGATCAACTTGGTGGAGAGGGTCTTCAGTGGCGACACGCCCTTTACCGCAGAGTGCTACTTTGTCAACGTCCGTGACGTCCTGAACATGCGTTGGGGAACGGCACAGCCGATCACGCTGCGGGATAGCGTACTTCGGATGGTGCGTTTGCGTGCCCATGGCACGTACAATATGCAAGTCATCGACCCCCAGCTCTTTGTGGCCCAGGTAGTTGGCAGCCGTGGGTACTATACGACGGAGGATATCAATGGCTATTTGCGGAGCGTGATCGTAAATGGCTTCACCGATCTGATAGGCGAGAATACGGAATCCATTTTGGATCTGCCGGCCATGTTCGAAGAGATCTCGGCGGCCACGCGGGTCAGGTTGCAGGACGATTTTGCCTCTCTTGGCTTGGCGCTCAAGCGCTTGTATATTATGTCGGTGAGCCCCACCGAGGAGACGAGCAAAGCCATTGATGAGGCGGCCTCCATGGGAGCCATTGGAGATATGGACAAGTATCTGGCGTTCAAGTCGGCGCGGGCCATTGGCGATGCGGCTCAGCAGGGGGGTGCTGCTGCTGGCGCGGCCCAGACCGGTCTCGGTCTGGGAGCCGGATTAGCGGCTGCCAAGGCCCTTGCCGATACGTTGAGCGGAGGCTCCATATCCAAAGACGTGGCTCGTGAGGCCGTCGAGGGGGCCGATGATCCCGTCGCCAAATTGCAGATGCTCAAGGAGATGCTTGAGGCGGAGCTGATCACGGAGAGCGAGTACGAGGCCAAGAAGAGCGAGATTCTGAATCGCTTGTGATCCTGGCGCGGAGAGAACGCCAGAGAAAAGGGCGTTCGCGTTTGCTATGAGCGAGGTTTTGGTGTAAGATCATAATATGCCAAGTTGAGAGAGGGGAGTCGATGTATGGAAGTGGTCTTGTTGAAAGATGTGAGCAGGCTGGGGGAGATGGGAGATATCAGAGATGTGGCCCCCGGTTATGCACGTAATTATCTGATTCCCAGGGGGCTGGCTACTCCCGCGACAGAGGCGGCGCACAAGCGTGTGCAGGAGCGTGTCGCTGCGGAGGCGCGCCGCGATGCTGCCCAGAAGGAGAGCGCAGAGGCCAAGGCCGCCGACCTAAAGGGAGTCGAGCTTCTCTTCACGCCCCGAGTGGGTGAGTCCGGTCGCCTTTATGGTTCTATCACGAAGCGAGATATCGTGGAGCAGATCCTGGAAAAGACGGGCGAAGAAATAGAGACGGGGCAGATCCTGTTGGACGATCCGCTCAAGGAGGTTGGCGAGTATCAGGTGGAAGTCAAATTGCATTCCGACGTCACCCAAGAGGTCAAGATCACTGTGAAGGCGCGAGAGGACGCGTAACCTAGCATAACAAATGACTCTTCACAAAAGTATACATGAGGGGAGCCAAAGGCGACTTGACAAAGTAGTGGCAGGCACTATGCTATACGGTGGTGTGCAGGCCGCTTTGAAGGCTCTCTGAGTTGATGGCATCGGGCGCTGATATAATCTGTCCGATGCCCTATGTGTTGAATATCTAAGATGGAGAGGGATTGATGGTCTCAAAACGACGTTCTATTCTTTTTTCCCTTTTAGCCCTTATCCTTGTCTTGACATCAGGATGCAGCATGTTGGCATCCTCGGGAAAAGACGAACCCACCCCCACCCCTATACCGCCACCTCCTATCCCGGACAAGCCCACATATACGGTAAAGCGAGGCGCTGTTATCGATAGTCTCTCTTTCACGGGGCGCGTTGCTCCCTCCATAGAGGAGGAACTCTATTTCCGTGAGGCAGGTCGGGTCAAGAAAGTCTATGTTGAGCGCGATGATATGGTGAAAGAGGGAGATTTGCTGGCGGAGTTGGAGAATGACGACCTGGTGCGCCAGTTGAACCAGGCCGAGATCGAGCTGGAAACAGCGCGGCTCAAGCTGCAGGAGGCCGAGGAGCAACAGCAGCGTCAGATCGACAAGGCCAAGATCGAATTTGAAATACAGGAATTGGAGTTGGCCAATATGAGAGAGTCCTTGGACGCTTTGGCCTTGGACGCCGAGTTGGCCAAGATTGACCTGGAGGAAACAAAGGCCGGCCCCTCGCCGGATGACATCGCCATCGCCGGCCACAATCTCGAAAAGGCCAAGAACTCGCTCTGGAGCGCTCAGGTGCATCGAGATAGCACCTGTGGGCAGACGAAAGGCGCCTCTTGTGATTCGGCCCAGGCGTCGGTCAACCGTGCAGAGGAGGATGTGCGCATCGCCGAGATCCACCTGCAAGAACTTCTGAAGGGCCCTAGCGAGGACGACATCGCCGTTGCAGAGGTCAAATACGAGAAGGCTCTGCAGAACAAGCGACAGATGGAGCGGGACATCGAGATCAAGGAGCGGCGGATCGCCCTGGCCAGGATGGATTTGGAGACGTTGGAAAAAGGCGTGGATCCCAACTTGACCAAAGCGGTGGAGCGGAACGAGTTGGCCGTGGAGCGACTCGAGGCCAAAGTAGCGGATACGCGCGTCGAGAGCCCCATCGATGGGAAGGTTACGTCCG
>JAYENT010000047.1:15540-16998 GCA_034722245.1 Chloroflexota bacterium | reverse complement strand
CGGATGTGAACATAAGCCTGGGGGCGAGTGTTGACGACGTGGGTCGCAGAGAAGAGGCACTAGCCTCAGAAGGGCCCTCCGCCCGGAAAGGAACTCGGCGCCTGCTGGAGGAGCGTAGCCAGGCGCACCTTCGCGAGAACATATAGGGCGTCCTCTCCAGCAGCCTGTGCCAGGTCCGCGGAACGCTGAAAATCCTCTATGGCCTTGGCCCGTTCGTCCGTCGCCTCATAGATACTGCCGCGTATGAGGTAGGCCCTGGCTGATTCGGGATCTTGTTCGATTGCCTCATTGGCTTTGTCTAATGCCGTATCGTATTCACCGACCGTCGTGTACGTCTGCGCGAGGGTCATCAGGAACTCCAGGCGGTCACCCAGTGCCTCTTCGGCCGCCTGGAAGGCGGCCTCCGCCTCCTCTGTGCGTCCCTGCACTTCGTAGAGAACGCCCAGCGTGACGTATGCTTGGCCGTCTGAGGGCGTTATCTCCACAGCCTTTTCATATTGTGCGATGGCTTCCTGATAGTTTTTTTCTCGGAGTTGCTGCTCTCCTTCGTTGATATAAATCCTGGCTGCCTTCTCCTGGGCGCTCAGACCAAAGAACCTATCCATGAGATAGTTCCCGGCAATGAGCACGATCAGCACGCCTACAATGATGGCTACCGTCTTGATGGCCTTCTTGCGGCGCCTCTCCGCCACATATTCGTCCAGGTACCACCACCAACGTGAGTCTGGGGGATGCTCTTTTTCACGTACCGCTTGCAGTCCCCCTCTCGCTCGTGCTTTGCGCACGATGGTGTTCGCTTCTCGTGACAGAATATTGTCGATTGTCTCTATCCGCGTCTTCTCTGGGCGGAGGTCCATCTCTTTCGATTCTAGACGGGATACTTCCTGCTCGATGTTGTCTCGCCGTCGGAGGATATCAATGACATCGGTTCCTGCTCCTTTTAGATCCACGATGTCCGTTTCGAGTTCGTGGATCATGTCTCGCAGTCCGGCCGCTGCCGTGGAGAGTTTTACGTCCTCAATAGCTCCCTTTGGCATCCAATAGCTCCCAATCGCGTATCAACTGTGAAATCGAATACTAGCTTACCATATTATCTACACATTCTTATTATCATTTGAAGCATTTGTCCTGTCAAAAAGGGGCTTTCCAGGGTGTTGAAAAAGTCGACGCGAAATTGACGGCACCACTACCTGTAGTGGTTATCGCCAAGCAAGCACCCGTATTTAGGGCATTTCCCCCTAATTGATACGTTTTTCAACACCCTCGGCTTTCAAGATCCGTGTTCTCTGGCGATTTTTGACAGCATATGAGGCCTATGTTATAGTAAAAGTGGTTTCGATTCTGGTGGACTATTTTAGAAACTTTGGAGTTTGTCGAGTGAGGGCTGCAGGGCACAATGCCTATTTCTCCAAGCGTGGCAAGCCTGAGGGACCGGGCCTCTGGTCTGGTTAGGTTTGC
>JAYENT010000047.1:0-15440 GCA_034722245.1 Chloroflexota bacterium | reverse complement strand
GGTTTCGATTCTGGTGGACTATTTTAGAAACTTTGGAGTTTGTCGAGTGAGGGCTGCAGGGCACAATGCCTATTTCTCCAAGCGTGGCAAGCCTGAGGGACCGGGCCTCTGGTCTGGTTAGGTTTGCTGTGGCATTGCAGCTGACTTGACGACTTTTGTGAAGGTGTATAGCTTTCCCAGACCAGATGGGAAAGCTGTTTTTTTGTTTTGGCCCTCGCGGCCTGGGTGGTAGGTTGGCGAGGGCGCGAAAGGAAGGAGGAAAATATCATGGTTGGAGAGTGTCCGGAATGCGCAGCAGAGATCACACTGGGCGATGATGTGTTGGAGGGCGAGATTGTCAACTGTCCCGAGTGTGGCGTGGAACTGGAGGTTATCAGTGTGGATCCTCTAGCTTTTGATCTGGCGCCTGAAGAGGAAGAGGATTGGGGGGAGTAGGAACGATGGACGCGAACAGTTTTTCCATCATCGAATCCACACTGCGAGAGGGGGAGCAGTTTGTCGGTGCGAATTTCACGCCTGAGCAAAAGATACGGATAGCGAGAGCTCTGGACCGTTTTGGCGTGGAGTACATTGAGCTCACGTCCCCCCTCGCGTCTCCTCAGAGCTTTGAGGACTGTAAGACCATTGCCGCCTTGGGTCTCGATGCCACAGTGCTGACCCATGTGCGGTGCGTCCGAAGGGATGCCGAACTGGCCGTCAGTGCCGGAGTGGACGGGATAGATGTCGTTATCGGCACGTCGTCCATGTTGCGCAAGTTCAGTCACGGGAAGGATATTCCCACCATAATTGAGATGGCCAAGGAGGTGGTCAGCTACATTCTTGACCAAGGACTGGAAGCGCGATTCAGCACCGAGGATTCTTTTCGGAGTGAATTGGACGATATCTTGCGCGTCTATGAGGCGGTAGACGAGATTGGGGTGGATCGGGTGGGCATCGCTGATACGGTGGGCGTGGCTGCGCCTCTTCAGGTTTACGACGTGGTTTCCAAAGTCAAGGAGCACGTCTCCTGTGATGTCGAGTTCCATGGGCACAACGACTCAGGCTGCGCCATAGCCAACGCCTATTGTGCCTTGCAGGCGGGTGCAACCCACGTGGATACGAGTATCTTGGGAATCGGGGAACGAAATGGCATTACTCCTTTGGGTGGGCTCATTGCGCGTCTGTATGCCGTTGATCGCTCGTCGGTGCAGAAATATCGTCTGGAGATGCTAAAGGAACTTGACGCCATGGTTGCCGAGATGGTGGGCATCGATATCCCCTTCAATAACTATATCACGGGTATTACCGCCTTTACTCATAAGGCGGGGATCCATGCCAAGGCGGTGTTGAACGCGCCGGAGACCTATGAGATCCTTGCCCCTGAAGATTTTGGCATGAGCCGCTATATCAGCATTGCCCATCGGCTCACGGGCTGGAACGCTATCAAGTCCCGTGCTGAGCAGTTGAATCTGGATATACCTGAGGATGAGTTAAAGGTGATAACGCTACACGTTAAAAAGCTGGCTGATGAGAAGCCTCTCAGCTTGGATGACGTGGATGCCTTGTTGCGGGACTGGATAGCTGATCATAGGGAGGTGTGAGCTGGACGCGGGACGCCGTACACTGTCCGAGACGATCCTTTCCCGAACGGCGGGCCGTGAGGTGTCCGCGGGGGATATCGTCATCGTTGATGTGGATCGCTGTATGAGCCATGATTCCCTTACCCCCGAGGTCATAGACGTGTTAGATAACGTACTTGAGGTGGAGCACGTGTTCGATCCTCAGCGCGTGGCGGTGATAATGGATCATGTGGCTCCTGCCTCATCGGTATCCACGGCGAATGCTCAGGTAAAGGTGCGAGACTGGGTGAAAAGGGAAGGCATTGAGGATTTCTACGACGTGGGGTCCGGCATATGTCACCAGGTCATGCTCGAGGAAGCCTTGATACAGCCTGGGCAAGTGGTGTTGGGCACCGACTCGCACGCCACGGCCTATGGTGCCATCTGTGCCTTTGGGACCGGCGTCGGATCTAGGGACATGGCCCTGGCTTTGGCCACGGGCAGGATATGGTTGCGCGTGCCTCGGACGACTCGCGTGCTTTTGCGGGGGCGTTTTGGACCTCGCGTGGGGGCCAAGGACGCGAGCCTTTGGCTGTGCGGTCACTTGGGCATGAATGGGGCTAACTACCGTGCCGTCGAGTTCCACGGAGGCGACTGGCTCGGCCTGGCTGATCGGGCTACTCTGTGCTCCATGACCACAGAGTTGGGGGCAAAGGTGGGACTTTTTCCTCCCTCAGGCGAGATTCTGGATCTTTTCGATGCGCCTGCGTGGCTGAAGGTTGAGGAAGGGGCCACGTACGAGGAGAGCCTAGACATTGACTTGGATGCTTTGGCTCCCCAGGTTGCCGTGCCTTCAAGTGTGGAGCACGTCTGCCCCGTCGCGGAGTTGGACGGCGATATCGCGGTGGATCAGGTTTTTCTTGGCACCTGCACGAACGGGCGCTTGCGTGATCTAGAAGCTGCAGCCCGCATTCTGGAGGGCCAAAAGGTCGCGCGGGGTGTGAGGATGCTGGTCGTGCCCGCCTCGCATCGCATCCTGCGGCAGGCTATCGCCAATGGTACCATGGCCGCGCTGCTGGATGCCGGCGCGACTGTCGGCACGCCCGGTTGTGGTCCCTGCATAGGACGCCACATGGGCGTTCTGGGGGCCGGCGAGGTCTGTTTCTCGACGGGCAACCGGAATTTTCGGGGGCGCATGGGCTCCCCCGACGCGCAAATCTATTTGGGATCGCCGGAGACGGCGGCAGCCACAGCCCTTACCGGCGTCATCACCGATCCAACCACTCTGTAGGAGGTGGAGAATGGCAAAGGTCTGGCTTTTCGGCGATAGTGTGGATACCGATCAGATTCTCCCTGGTCGCTTCGCTCCCTATATGACCTCTGAGGCGGATCTTGGCAAATATCCCTTCGTAGAAGCGCGCCCCCAGTTTGCCAAGGAAGTTCAGCCTGGTGACATCATCGTGGCAGGAGAGAATTTCGGCTGTGGATCCTCTCGTGAATATGCCCCCCGCTCCCTTTGCGTGGTGGGCATTGGTGCCATCTTGGCCCCGAGTTTTGCGCGCATTTTCTACAGAAACGCCCTTAATCTGGGGCTTCCACTTTTCGAGATCGATCTGACGTCTGTCTTGGAGGACGGACAGGAGATCGCATTGGATATGGAAGCCCTCACACTGGAAACCGATGGCCAGACGATCCAGTTGCCTGCGCCTCCTGCATGGGTTCGGCGCGTATGGGCGGAAGGGGGCATGATAGCCTTCTACCAAAAGCACCACCGTCTGCCCCTGGAGGCCGAGGCGTGACCTACCAGGTCTGTTTGGTTGAAGGAGATGGCATCGGGCACGAGGTTGTGCCTGCTGGTAAGCGGTTATTAGAAGCCACTGGTTTGCCCTTTACCTTCACCGAGGCCGAAGCCGGATGGGCGACGTTCCAGCGTCAAGGGACAGCGCTGCCAGAGGAGACGCTGCAGGCGGTAATGGATGCAGATGCCACGCTGTTTGGCGCCGTCTCATCGCCCCTAGCAGCAGCGGAGGGCTATCGTAGCCCCATCGTGTCCATGCGTCGGGCGTTGCAGCTCTATGCCAATCTGCGTCCCGCCGTGTCATATCCCGTTCCCGGTGCCCGAAAAGGCGTCGACCTGTTGATCGTGCGCGAGAACAGCGAGGGACTCTACAGTGGGCGGGAGCGTTCGGATGGGCAGGAGGCGGTCACAGAGCGCGTCATCACCCGAGGGGCCTCTGAGCGTGTCGTGCGCATGGCCTTTAGGCAGGCTCAGCGAAGGCGGGGACACGTCACCATCGTGCATAAGGCCAACGTCCTGCGCGCCACGTGTGGCCTCTTTAGGGAGGTGGCGCTTGACGTGGCGGAGGAATTCCCCGCGATTCAAGTAAGGGAGATGCTGGTCGACGCGGCGGCCATGCGCCTAGTGCGTTCGCCGGAAGAATTCGACGTCATCGTGACCACCAATCTCTTTGGCGACATTCTCTCCGACGAGGCAGCAGGCCTGGTGGGAGGGTTGGGACTGGCGCCTTCGGCGAATATGGGAGATGAAAAGGCCATCTTCGAACCGGTGCATGGCTCCGCCCCCGATATCGCGGGACGGGGCATCGCCAATCCTGTAGCTACCTTCTTCTCTGTGGCCATGCTCCTTGACTACTTGGGCGAGGAAAAAGTGGCCACACGGGTGAGGGAGGTTATTGAGGTTACGCTGTGTTCTGGGCCCCGGACCCCTGATCTGGGAGGTAAAGCGAGCATGAGAGAAGTTACGGAAGCGGTGATAGATCGGGTAAGGAGTAAACAGAGATGAAAGTTGGCATGCTCTTGTCCCGCGTTCGTGTGGAGGAAAAGCTGCTGATCAGGGCCTTTGAGAAACGGGGCGTCGATTTGGGGCGCATAGATGACCGCGAGCTTGTTCTGGATATGCGCGGGGATGGCGACCTACAGAAGTATGACGTTATCTTGGAGCGCTGCATCAACCACTCACGGGCACTTCACGCTTTGGAACTGCTGGATTCCTGGGGTGTGCCGACGGTCAATAGCTACGACGTGGCGCTAACCTGCGGAAACAAGTTCTCCACCACGCGAGCCCTGATAGAGAACGACATTCCCACACCCAAGACTTTTCTTGCCTTCACGCCTGACTCTGCACTAACGGCTATTGAGAACTTGGGCTATCCTGTCGTGTTGAAACCTGCCGTGGGCTCTTGGGGGCGTCTGATATCCAAGATCAACGACCGCGAGGCGGCGGAGACCGTGCTGGAGCACAAAAGGATCTTGGGCTCTTATCATCATTCGATATTCTACATCCAAGAGTATATCGACAAGCCCCAGCGGGACATTCGGACTTTTGTCGTGGGGGACGAGACGATCTGTGCTATCTACCGTACTTCAGAACATTGGATCACCAACACCGCCAGGGGCGGCGAGGCCAGCAACTGTCCCGTAACCCCCGAACTGGACACTCTTTCAGTGGCTGCGGCCAAGGCAGTGGGAGGTGGGGTGGTGGCGGTCGACATCTTTGAGAGCCCCGACAGGGGACTGTTGGTGAATGAGGTCAACTATACAATGGAGTTTCGCAATAGCATCGATACCACAGGGGTGGATATTCCAGCAAAAGTGGCCGACTATGTGCTGAGTGTTGGTGGAGAGGGGCGGGGGTGAGCGAGGCTCGGATGAACGTATCCATTGTCGGTGGCTCTGGCTATGCGGGGGGTGAGCTCTTGCGTCTGCTGCTAGATCATCCTCACGTCGAGGTGGCGCAGGTGACGTCGGAGAGCTATACGGGAAACTATGTGTACGCGCGGCATCCCAATCTGCGCGACCGTACTCGGCTCAGATTCTCGTCGCTGTCGACCCTTGAGCCATGCGATTTTCTCTTTGTGGCTTTGCCACATGGCGAGGTGATGCGCCGCATAGACGAGTTCAGCGCGTTGGCGCCGCGCATCATTGATCTCTCATCCGATTTTCGCTTGCGCGATGCCACGGACTATGTGAGGTGGTATAGGCATGCGCACGAGGCTCCCGAGTGGCTGCCTCGTTTCGTATACGGCCTCGCGGAGGTGAATCGAGGGGCCATCGCCGAGGCCGATTACGTCAGCGGCGTGGGGTGCAACGCCACAGCGACCAATCTAGCCATTTGGCCCCTCTTTGTTGAGGATGTCGTCGATCGCGAGCGGGGTGTTATCGTGGAGGTGAAGGCTGGCTCTTCCGAGGCCGGGGCCTCGTCCAGCCCGTCGTCGCATCATCCCGATCGCAGCGGCGTGGTGCGCTCCTTTGCCCTCGTGGGGCATCGCCATACGGCGGAGGTCGTCCAGTTGGTGAGCGAGGGGGGATCGAAAGTGCCGGTGCATATGTCGGTCACCTCTGTTGAGTTGGTGCGCGGCGTGCTTGCCACCGCGCATCTTTTCGTCAAGGAGGAGAAGCGCGACTTGGAGATCAAGGATCTGTGGCGCATCTACCGGCACACCTATGGGAACGAGCCTTTCATCCGCATCGTGCGCGATCGTCAGGGCGTGTACCGCTATCCTGAGCCCAAGATATTGGCCGGCAGCAACTATGCGGATGTGGGTTTTGACTATGATCCCGAGACGGGCCGCATCGTAGCCGTGGGGGCCATCGATAACCTCATGAAGGGGGCCTCGGGGAGCGCCGTGCAGTGCATGAATATCATGTGTGGCTGGGATGAGACGACGGGATTAGAGTTTCCTGGCTTGCACCCCATCTAGATTCTTAGGAGAGTTATGATCGTTGTCAAGGTAGGCGGGAGCGAAGGAGTCAACCTAGATGCCGTATGCGACGACGTTGCCTCCCTTGTAAAGGAGGGACAGGAGTTGGTCTTTGTGCATGGCGGCTCCCATCGCACCAACGTGGTCGCCGAAGCGTTGGGCCATCCTCCCGAATTTGTCACTTCCGTGTCAGGGTTCACAAGCCGCCGCACCGATCGAGAGACGCTCAAGATATTCGAGATGGTCTATTGTGGCGAGATAAACAAGGGAATCGTGGAGAGATTACAGGCGCAAGGCGTCAATGCCATTGGCCTCTCGGGGCTGGATGGGCGCTTGCTGGAGGGGCGGCGCAAGTCGGTGATAAAGATCGTGCGCAATGGACGGCGCTTTGTGCTGCGCGACGACTATACGGGAACGGTGGATAGGGTAAATGTGGATTTGTTGACCATGCTCTTGGATAATGGTTATTTGCCTGTGGTCACGCCGCCGGCCATTAGCACCGAGAGCGAGGCCATCAACGTGGATGGTGACCGTGCAGCAGCGCAGATCGCTTCGGCCCTGAACGCGGAGCAGTTGGTCATTTTGTCCAACGTTCCGGGGCTGCTTCGCGACTTTCCCGACGAAAGCACGTTGATAGACTACATCGATCCGCAACGTGCAGAGGAGGCCATGGCGCACGCCGAGGGCCGCATGCGCATCAAGATACTGGGCGCCATGGAGGCCATTGAGGAGGGGGTGGGGCAGGTCGTCTTTGGTGATGCGCGCATCCCGTCGCCCGTACGGGCCGCTTTATCGGGGCAGGGAACCGTCATTGGGTAGTACTTTCTTGATACTCTGTGTGTCGATGACGGTGTGGTCACACAGAGTATCAAATTCTGATGAGGAGGAGACCTAGGTGGACATCATAGAGCGCGAGGATAAATATACGAGTGGCGTTTATCCGAAACGCGACACGGCCATCGTGCGCGGGGCGGGAGCACATGTCTGGGATAGTGAGGGGCGGGAGTACATAGATTGTGTCGCTGGACACGGCGTAGTGCTTGTGGGACATTGTAATCCTGCTGTAGTCAAGGCTGTTCAACAACAAAGCGAGAAACTCATCACCTGCCCAGAGATACTCTACAACGACGTCCGTTCCGAGCTTTTGGAGCGCCTGGTCTCGGTGACGCCATCTTCTCTTACCCGCGCTTACCTCTGCAACTCGGGAACCGAGGCGGTGGAGGCGGCCCTCAAGTTCGCTCGCTTGAGCACAGGACGCACGGATATCGTGGCGGCCATGAGGGGGTTCCATGGCCGAACGATGGGGGCCTTGTCCGCCACCTGGAGGCGCCAATACCGAGAGCCCTTTATGCCTCTGGTGCCGGGCTTTGATCACGTTCCCTACAACGACTTTGAGGCTCTGGAGGATGTGGTGGATGAGGAGACGGCGGCCGTCCTTCTGGAGGTGGTGCAGGGAGAAGGGGGCGTGAATCCCGCCGAGCCAGAATACATTCAAAACGTGCGCAAACTGTGCGATGAGACGGGCACGCTGCTCATCATCGACGAGGTGCAAACGGGTTTTGGGCGCACGGGCAAGTTTTTCGCCTGTGAGCATTACGACTTGCAGCCGGATATGATGTGCGTGGCCAAGGGTATCGCCGGAGGGGTTCCCATGGGGGCTGTACTGCTCAGCGATAAGGTGGGGAGTCTGCGTTCGGGCGTGCATGGGTCCACCTTTGGGGGCAACCCTCTTGCTTGTGCCGCTTCCCTGGCGGCCATAGGGTATATCCAGGAGAACGATCTCGTCAACGAGGCGCGCAGGAAAGGGGAGTGGGTCCTTGAGCGCCTATCGAGCATTGATCTACGGCTGATCCGCGAGGTCAGGGGGTTGGGGTTGATGATCGGTGTGGAAATCCGCAGGCGGGTGACGCCCTATCTGCGGGCCCTGATGGATAGAGGCATATTAGCTCTTCCGGCAGGCGCCACCGTGATACGCCTGCTGCCACCGTTGGTCATTACGGATGAGGATCTGGCCGCGGTGTGTGATGCTATTGAAGAGGTTCTGAAAGCATGAGAGCAGCGAACAGCCAACGGCGCCCTGCGCCCGACGACGAGGAGGCAATCGCCTTTCTGCGGGATATCGTGAGTATCTATAGTCCCTCGGAGAGAGAGCGTTTGGTCGCCGAGCACATTGTGGGCATTATGCGCGAATGGGGCTATCGGGCAGAGATCGACCAGGCGGGCAATGCTGTGGGGCGTATGGGCGACGGCGAACGCCAGATCCTGCTCCTGGGGCATATAGATACGGTGCGCGGCGAGATTCCTGTTAGAACAGAGGATGGCGTCCTCTATGGGCGGGGCAGCGTCGATGCCAAGGGGCCTTTTGCTGCCTTTGTGGTAGCCGCCGCCAGAACGGGCGCTCTGTTTGATACTCTGTGTGACCCCAGCACTATCGACACACAGAGTATCAAATTTGATACTCTGTGTGACCATACCGCTATCGACACACAGAGTATCAAACCCAATACACAGATCACCGTGGTGGGGGCGGTGGAGGAGGAGGCGGCGACTTCGAAGGGGGCTTATCATGTGGCCGAGCACCACAAGCGCCCCGATTACATCGTCATCGGGGAGCCCAGCGCTTGGAACCGCATAACCATCGCCTACAAGGGACGGCTCTTGGTGGATTATACGTTGGAGCGTCCCATGTTCCACACCGCTGCTAGCCAGCGCAGTGCGTGTGAACAGGCTGTGGCTTTTTGGCTTTGCCTGCAGGAGCGAGCCGATGATTACAACGAGGACAAGGAGCGGCATTTTACCACGTTCGACCCCTCTTTACGCAGCATACATTCCAGTAGCGACGGGCTCACCGAACGTGTGGAAATGCGCATGGGTCTGCGCCTGCCGCCTGGCTTTAGCGTACAGGAGCTGATCGCTGAGATGGATCGCTGGCGTGGTGACGCTCAGGTCAAAACCTGGGCTTACGAGAAGCCCTTTCGCGCCTCAACGCGCAATGCCCTAGTCAGTGCCTTTCGTGCGGCGATCCGCGCCGAGGGTGGCAGGGCGACGTATGTTAGCAAGACGGGCACCTCCGATATGAACGTGTTGGGGCCTCGCTGGTCGTGTCCCATCGTGGCTTATGGTCCGGGCGATTCCCATCTCGATCATACTCCCAATGAGCATCTTCCTCTTGATGAGTATTTGCGGGCCATTCGCGTGCTGGAGAGGGTTCTACGGCGTCTGGGGCGTGTGTAGAAGGGGCTGAGCGTCCAAGGTCCGTATTCCTATTGAAATGGGAGGAGGGCCTAAAACTTTTATGGTATTAGGCCCTCTTACTCTTAGTTTGTGCTTGGCGCGGGTGGCTACTGGCGTGCTCTCTGCTGAGCCATGGGAGTGTGGGCCGTCTCTGGCATGACCTTCAACAACTCTTTCACTACAGCCTCGAATTCCTCTGCTTCGTACTCCTCCAGGCGTCCCCTGTCCGCCAGGTTCGATATCTCTGGGTGGATGGGCATGCGCCCCAGAAGAGGGGCTCTCGCCTGGGCGATGACATCGGAGGCCTTGCTGGCGCCAAATAGCTCGATCTTTTCCCCACAGTTCGGGCATTCGATATAGCTCATGTTCTCTACGACGCCCAGGATGGGGATGTCAAGTTGATTCGCCATGGATGAGGCCTTGCGCACTACCATACCTGCCAGGTCTTGTGGTGTGGTAACCAGCACCACGCCGTTGAGGGGCATGGATTGCATAACAGTCAGCGAGGCATCGGAGGTGCCAGGAGGCAGGTCTACGACGAGATAGTCGAGCTCGCCCCACGCTACGTCGCCCCAGAATTGCTTGAGGGCTTTACCGATGAGGGGGCCACGCCATATGACGGCCTGGTTCGGATCGGCCAACAGGAGGTTGATGGAGATGACCTTGATGCCGCTATCCGACTCTACGGGGAGGATGCCCTGTGGTCCGCCTATGGGGTGTTTGCTATCATGGAGGAGCATCTTGGGGATGCTAGGCCCGGTAATGTCGGCATCTAACACACCGACCGTGTGACCTTGACGGCGCAATAGGATAGCTAGTAGGGCGGCCACCGTCGATTTCCCTACACCACCTTTGCCGCTTAACACGGCTACCACGTGCTTAATGTTATTGTATTCGACTGCCATCCCAGCTTCCTGCTTAGGTCGGCCAACGAGCTTCTCCTTCTCTTGATCCGTCATCTCTCGCATATCGATATCTACCTCGTCTACGCCATCTAGGGCCAGGAGGCACTTCCGCGCATCGTCCGCCATTTGCTCTTTCATGGGGCAGGCGATGGTTGTGAGGGCTAGGGTGAAATTGACCTTTGCGTCTTCATACTTTATATCGTGTACCATCCCCAGATCTACAATGCTGCGGTCCAACTCCGGATCCATGACCTGTCGCAACGTCTGAAGTACGTCTTGCGTATCTGTCATTATGAACTCCTTATCATCTGGCGCAGGATACAGTTTCCTGCGGTATTGTATTAAAAATCCATTCATGTATTATACCATGGGGAAGGAGAAGGGCAAGATGGCGGCTTGACTGCAAATTATGTTGGCAGCTTCGTGGATTCTGATTGATACTATATGTGGTCAGCACAAGCCAAACTGGCTCACAGCCCGTGATTGCGGCCCAGCCTGTCAGTCTAGGTTTGACTCCAGTGACGGACAAAGTGAAGGCATTTGCTCGCGTATGGGGGTTGAGCTACAGGGCTGGGCTGCGGAGTGAACCAGAAAAGGTATATTCTCCACATGCTTTATCGTCCACCAGGTTCGGCCTTCAGTGCCTTTTCGGCGACCTGCTGACCGTAGGCCACGGCGTAGTTCATCCCGCGGTCCTCCGGGTAGACCTGAGCCATGCAAGAAAGCCACAGGTTAGGCAGCGGCGTCTCAAAGGGCGGTCTGATATCAGAGTAATGCAGCCCGATAACGGGCTGTGTGTAGGGCTCTCGCCAAGCCCACACACGCTTAACCCAACTGCGGCCAAAGCCCGGATAGATCTTTTTCAGGTGAGGGAGATATTCTTCCAGCAGCCGTTCGGCCGCCATCCCATAGAGAGGATTATCCGTCTTAAGATAGCGCGAGATATAGGTCAGATGGGTGCCCCCATAGGTCTCGGGCTCTTGGATGTTTGTGTGCTCGATCACGCCAGTGAAAGGGATGGAGGGATCGCCGATATTCAGCCAATACGTGTCGGACAAACTTCGGTCCAGTTCCATAATCAAACAGACGTTTGCCAGGTACTTGATTCGCGCCAGCCCTTGTCGATATGAGGCGGGCAGCTCGGGAGCCAGAGTCAAAAAGATTTCGGGAGCCGTGGTCACCACGACGTGATCAGCAGACTGTAGCTCGTCGTGGGCGACAACGCCAAGGACGCGATCATTCTCCACAGGTATGTGGGTCACGGGCGAATTCGTCTCGATCTGCACGCCCTGACCTCTTAGGCGTTTTTCCCAAACGTCAATTGCTTGCGCAAAGCCTCCCCGCAGGTAACCGAGGCGCTCCTCCTGGCGCTTTCCTCGGGAACTGCCTCGAAGCTTGAGCTTGTTCCATATCCAGACCGCCGCGATGCCGTCGGCGTAGGGGCCGAATTTGCCGCGCAGCAAGGGTTCCCAAACGGCTTCGTACACGCGCTCTCCGGCCATTTCCACCAGCCATTCGCGAGCTGTGATACCCTCCAATTCGTGCCAATCCTTTATGAAGGTGGTTCTCAGATAGAGGAGGCCCAACCGTATGCGGTCGAGGAAGCTGACGTGGGAGAAGCGCAGGAGGTCTAGGGGCGTGCTGAGCTGGTATATACGGTCCCTATAGTAGCTATTGATGGTAGGCACCCATTCCAGCTTGTGGCCCAGGCCAAGGCGCTCTACGAGTTCCACGATGGCCGTGTCGCTGGTGAATATGTGGTGATAGAACTTTTCCAGATACGTATCGCCAACGCGAAAGGAGCCGGCCAGACCTCCCAGAGTGGGATTTTTTTCAAAGAGCGCGCATTCCACCCCGTGCCGGGAGAGCGTATCTGCGGCGCTTAAGCCCGTCATACCACCGCCGACGATGGCAACTTTCATCTATTTACCTCCAGGGGGTGACCAAGCGTGATTGACGTGCAAGTTCTGTCAAACCTTTACCATGTTGCCGCCATCCGCCGCTTGTGCCGCTTTAATAGCGAATGCCGTGATGTCAAAAGCTTCTTTCGCTGGCACGAGGAGTTGGCCCTGTCCTTCTACGGCAGCCACAAAGTCGCTGAACAGGGTGCGGTCCGGTTGCTCTGAGGGCCAGGACGGGATATCTCTGGTCTGGGTGGTGAGGTGCAAGCGGGTGCCTCGATCACACACCTCTAGGACGCCTTTCGAGCCTGCAATGCGAAGGCGATCATCGCCATGTGTGGGGGCGCCTGCTGGGCGCAGGTAATCGAGGTGGAATACAGCGCTGCCGCCATTAGCAAGTTGGGCCATGACGGTGGCCACGTCCTGGCAGCCTGGCCTTTCAGTGTGTACGAGATTGGCATGATGGGCGCATACCCAAGTATAGTCAACGTTCGCCACCCAGCGCGCATAGTCAAAGGCATGGATGCCCACCCAGGTCATGGTGCTGCCATACTTGTTGGGATCTGCATACCACGTTGGTCGATCATGGCCCCACTGATAGGATTTTTGGGCGCTGATCAGGTAGGGTTCGCCGATGATGCCCCGGTGCACGAGCTGTCGCGCTGTGAAAAAGGCTGCCTCATAGCGCATGGGCAGCATGATAGCGTATACGATGCCATGATCCTGGACTAGTTGTCGCAGCATGTCGACCTCTTCTAGCTTTTGCGCGGAGGGTTTCTCCGAGATGATGTGGATTCCTCGGCGTGCCGCCTCTATGGCGATGGGGCCGTTCAGGTCATACCGGCCGCAGATGATGACGATGTCGGGCTCTTCGGCGTCCAACATCTGGCGCCAATCGCTGTATCCTTTTTGTGAACTGATCCCACCCTGCAGCCCCTCATAGCGTGACACGTCCTCTCCCTCAAAGGATGGAGCATAGGCGCTGAAGTGGACGTTTGGGAACTGGGGCAGCTCGTCAAGGACGAGGTTCACGTGCCCTGCAGCGCCTATGATGGCCAGTTTGTACGGCATTGGTTTCCTTTCTTGATCCTTACTAGGTCATGGGTGTGTATCCCGCCTTGATGGGTTCGGAGACGGGAGAGCCGAAATACTCAACGGAGCATTCTATTTCTTCCAAGAGTTCGCTTATATGATACTTGTCCGAACACCACTTGCAAGTCTTGGGGACCTCGCCGCTTTCTATGATCTCCTCAACGAGTGGATAGAGATCCGGATCGGTGGCGATGGTCACCTCCGACGGGCCGAAAAAGAAGACCTGCACACCTTCCATCCACCCGTTCGTTATGGCGTTCTTGGCTAGATCAGCCCCATTTCCAATACCTTGTGGTCGGAACTGGTCAGAATCACCGCCAACTTGTCACTCACCGTCCCGGATGCTCCTTCTTCCCATTTGCGGGAACGCTGTGATCTGCTATTCTCGGAGCCCGTCGAACCCACCCTGGGAAACCCGCTTGATAGGGCTGCCGCGGCGTGCTCTTTGCCGTTCATGGTATCAATTTGCTCTCGTCCTATCATCAAGGACCAGCATTGAGATTATGACACAAGTGCCAAGAGGGAGCAAACCATGCAGGCTTGTTCTAGGCCGGTTCTTGACGCCCTGCCTTTTTGAATTTATAATTCGTTCAGTGTCTCTTCGAATTGGGGACTGCTATTAGACAGATGGTGAAGGGGATATGATCGAGCAATCCGCAAAACAACCTTCTGAAGAGGATACTGCGGATTTATCTGTTGGTCTGTATGCGTGGGAAAAGCCATAGGATGATCTGAGCACCTCGCCTCCTGGGTCTATTTTGTGACCAGGGCCGCTGCAGTTCATTCTGTGGCGGCCCTTTCTATTATCAGACCAATTCTGCCACGTGTCATGAATCAGGCCGAGGAGGTGGGGATTATGTTGTATGCGAGCCAGTTGCAAAATGAACAGGTCTGGGATGTCTGGAGCCAACCGGTTGGGAAGTGCGTCGATATCCTGGTTGGTGATCTTGAGCGGTCTTTTCCCGTGTTGCGCGCGTTGGCGCTACGGGACAAGGACACTGAAACGCGCTTTATCTCCGCTGAGCAGCTCAGCAGTCTATTCCCCAGTATCATTTTAAAAGTTCCCCGATCCGAGATTATCCCGTACGAACCTCGCGGCGATGAACTCTGGCTTCTCGATCAGGTGTTGGATCGCCAAGTTGTGGATGCCGAGGATCGCCGTGTGGTGCGGGTAAACGATCTGCAGATCATGCGTGTACAGGATCGTTTTTGTCTGACGGGAGTAGATGTCGGTTGGCCTGGCCTGTTACGACGGTTAGGGGTGGAAAATCTGGCGCACGCCATCGCTAGGTCTCTGGGGCGTCGCTTGCCAAGCGGGGTGATTCCTTGGGAGGATATCGCTCCTTTGCAGCAGGGGGAACCACTTCGGTTGCGCGTCTCCCGTGACAAGATCACACGTTTACCTCCCGCCGATATCGCTGCCATTTTGGATGATCTGGACCGGCATACCAGCGAGGCGTTGGCTGTCACATTGGACGACGAGGCTCTGGCCGATACGTTGGAGGAGAGCCCCATGGATATGCAGATCACCGTGCTCTCTCATCTTCCCAAGGAGCGAGCCGCCGACATACTGGAAAAGATGGATCCAGGGGAATCGGCTGACCTTTTGGCCGATCTCTCCGACCAGACCAGTTCAGAATTATTGGAACTGATGGAAGATGAGGAAGCCTCCGATGTGCGCCACCTGTTACGTTATCCACCAGATTCGGCGGGGGGTATTATGACTACCGAGTTTTCGCATGTACCTCATCATTTGCAGGCGGGAGAGGCCCTTGATTATCTACGTCATTCGTCGGATGCCAAGGATGACGAGGTGATGCACTATGTCTACCTGACCGATCCGGAGGGGAGGCTGCAGGGCGTTGTCACCCTGCGAGATCTGGTTATGGCTCCCTTGGATGTCTCTCTGGATGTCTTGAGCGAAAAGGACCCGGTGACGGTTGATCCTTATACGCCGCAGGAAGAAGTGGCCTATACGATTGCCAAGTATGATCTATTGGCCATCCCCGTGGTAGACGATGAGACCGGCGAGTTCTTGGGTATCGTGAC
>JAYENT010000046.1:0-17136 GCA_034722245.1 Chloroflexota bacterium | reverse complement strand
TCTGCAAGAGGGGGGTGAGGTCACCCTGGTCACCCGCGACCTGGTGGGCGAGACGCCAGAGGCGATCCCGGTGCAAAACGAGGATCTGCCCCAAATGGTGGCGCCGGGGGATCAGATCCTCCTCGACGATGGGACCATGGAACTGCGCGTCCTCTCCACCACGGAGGACGAGGTGCAGGCCCGAGTTCGCGTGGGCGGCGTGCTCAAAAGCAACAAGGGCATCAACCTGCCCGGCATAGCGGCCGAGCTGCCCAGCATCACGGAGAAGGACCGTTGGGATCTGACCCATGCCCTCCAGTGGGAGATCGATTGGATCGCCCTCTCCTTTGTACGCACGGCCGACGACATCCGCAAGTTAAAGGCGCTCATCCACGATCTGGCTCCCGACCGCGAGCCCCCTCCGGTGATGGCCAAGATCGAGAAGCCCCAGGCGCTGGATAATATCGAGGCCATCATTGAGGCCGCCGACGCGGTCATGGTGGCGCGGGGCGATCTGGGCATCGAGATTCCACCGCAGAAGGTGCCCATGGCCCAAAAGCGGATCATCGCGGCCTGCAACGAAAAGGGCGTCCCTGTGGTCACCGCCACGCAAATGCTCGATTCCATGATTCGCAACCCCCGCCCCACCCGCGCCGAGGCCTCCGATGTGGCCAACGCCATCCTGGACGGCACCGATGCTGTGATGCTTTCAGGGGAGACGGCCATCGGTGCCTACCCTGTAGAGTCTGTGCGCACCATGATGCACATTATTCGCGAGGTGGAGGCCCAGCGGCCGATAAGCGCGGTGGGCCGGGTCTCTGCGCGGGAGGAGGACATCAACCGCTCCATCGCCGACGCGGTGGGACGCGCCGCCCGGCAGGCCGCGCGTGATCTGCAGGCGGCCGCCGTCGTGACCCCCACGGCCTCGGGACACACGGCCCGCATCATGTCTCGCTACCGTCCGCGCTCCCCCATCGTGGCCGTCACGCCTAACCCTAGAGTACAGCGCCGCCTCATGCTCTATTGGGGCGTGACCCCGCTCCAGGCCCCGCGCACGGACGACACCGACGAGATGATCGACCGCGCCGTGGCGGCCGCCCGAGAAGCGGGATTTGTGCGGGCGGGAGACACGGTGATCATCACCGCCGGGGCCGCAAGCTCTGAGCCCGGCACCACCAACCTGATGCGCGTGTACGTGGTGGAGTGAGGAAAGGGGGAGCGGATTGCCAATTCATCCCATCTTACATAGCCTCGCTCGTTCACGGCGAGGCACTCCCCAAGTTGTCCCTGCACGCTGACTCCCCTATAATAGGCGTTGGTTTGCCAAGAATCCCTGCTCAATCCAGAAAATAGGAGTTTCTATGCTGCGCCCTTTCCAAACTTTCAAAGTGGTTCCCTCCTTGCCAGAGGAGTTGTCTCCGCTGCGCAAGCTGGTCTACAACTTGTGGTGGACGTGGAACCGCGAGGCGATCTCGCTCTTTTCATCCCTCGACCGCGATCTTTGGGATAGCACGCGGCATAACCCCGTGCGTATGCTGGGGGAGATCAATCAAGGCCGGCTGGAGGAGTTGGCCCGGGATGAGCATTTCCTGGAGGACATGCATCGCGTATGTCAGCATCTCGACGAATACATGGCCAAGGAGGATACGTGGTTCAGTCTCAACGTGGCGGACGAGGACCCTGACCTGCGTGTGGCCTACTTTTCCATGGAGTTTGGCATCACTGAATGTATTCCCAACTATTCGGGCGGTTTGGGCGTGCTGTCAGGCGAGCATCTCAAGTCGGCGAGCGATCTGGGCATCCCCCTCGTCGGCGTCGGCCTTCTGTATCAGAACGGCTACTTTCACCAGTATCTTAACGCCGACGGGTGGCAGCAAGAGTCCTATCCCCTCAACGATTTTCATACCATGCCGCTGCATATGGAGGTGGACGAGAACGGCGACCCGGTAACCGTGACCGTTCACTATCCCTTTGGCGCCGTGGTGGCACAGGTATGGCGCGCGCAGGTGGGGCGCGTGCCCCTCTATCTGCTGAATACAAACCTGGAAATCAACCCTGAAGAGGGCCGCGAGATCACGGGGAAGCTCTATGGCGGCCACATGGATATGCGCATCCGCCAGGAGATAATGTTGGGCGTGGGTGGCGTGCGCGCGCTGGCCGCCTTGGGCATCAAGCCAACGGTCTTCCACATGAACGAAGGGCACTCGGCTTTCCTGGGGGTGGAACGCATACGCAAGGCGATGCAGGAACAGGGGCTCTCCTTTGGCGCTGCCCGTGAGCTGGTGACGGCGGGAAATATCTTTACCACCCACACCCCTGTCCCAGCGGGCATCGACCGCTTCCCCCCCGAACTGATCGACAAGTATTTTTCCCAGCACTATCACAGGGTGAATTTGACACGCCAGGAAGCCCTGCAACTGGGTCGTCCCCCTGGTGCCGCTTCGAACGATTGCTTCTCCATGGCGGTGCTCGCGCTTCGCCTGGCCCAGCGCACCAACGGGGTAAGCGAACGCCACGGAGAAATTGCCCGCCAGATGTGGCGGCACCTTTGGCCCGGCATGCTCGACGAGGAGGTGCCCATCACCTCCATAACCAACGGGGTTCATCATCTTTCCTGGATCTCCAGCCATATGGAGGATCTCTTTACACGCTATCTGGGCACGCGCTGGAAAAAGGATCCGGCGGACCCCGCGGCGTGGGAGGGGGTGGACGCCATACCCGAGGGCGAGCTGTGGCGCACCCACGAACGGCGGCGCGCTCTCCTGGTGAAAGTCGCTCGTGAGCACTTTGTCCAGCAGTTGGCGCAGCGCGGCGTCAGCCTCTCACGGGGCTTCACCCCCGACGACCTTCTTGATCCCGACGTCTTGACCATCGGCTTCGCGCGGCGCTTTGCCACCTACAAACGGGCGCTTCTCCTGTTTCATGATGTGGAACGCTTGGTAAAAATCATCACTAATCCCGAAAGGCCCGTGCAGATCATCTTTGCCGGCAAGGCCCATCCCCACGATGATCCCGCCAAGGACTATATTCGGCAGATCGTACACCTGGCACGGAGCGACGACCTCCGCAGACACGTCGTCTTTTTGGAGGATTACGACATCTCTCTGGCTCGCTATCTGGTGCAGGGGTCGGATATCTGGTTAAACACGCCCCGCGTGGGCATGGAGGCCAGCGGCACCAGCGGCATGAAAGCGGTTCTCAATGGCGTCCTCCATGTAAGCACCATGGACGGCTGGTGGGTTGAGGGGTATGCGCCCGAGAACGGGTGGCGCATCGGCCAAGGCGAAACGTACGACGATGCGGACTATGGCGATAGAGTCGAGGCTCGGGCTCTATACGACCTTCTGGAGGAGGAGATTGTGCCCCTCTTTTACGAGGTGGGCGCGGACGCAGTGCCCAATGGTTGGGTCAGGAAGATGAAGCATGCCATTCGCGACATTGCGCCCTTTTTCAATACCCATCGCATGGTGCAGGATTATGTTCGGGATCTCTATGTGCCCACCAAACAGCAATACGGGACGTTGGCCGCAGATGGGGCGAAAAAGGCTCAGGAACTGGCCACTTGGCGAGAAAAGGTACGTGAGAACTGGCAGTCCGTATGCATCGAGGCCATCGAATGCGACATCGATGGGGACGTGCCCGCAAGCGCCGAGATCACCGTCACGGCGCATCTGCACCTGGCGCCCTTGACGCCAAGCGACGTGTTGGTGCGCGTCTACCACGGCAACATCGGCCGGCAGGACAACATTACAGAGTACGAGACGACGGTCATGACCTGCCAGGGGGAGGACGAGGAGGGGCATTACCTCTATACGGCCAGCATCCCATCCGGGCAAAGCGGCATGTACGGGTACACAGTCCGCGTTGTGCCCCAGCATGAAACATTGGCACACAACCCCTTGCCGGGCCTGACCCTCTGGGCCAGGTAAGCGGCGTAGCCCTTCGCCTTGTCTCAGGGCCGCCGCCCACGTATAATGGAGGACGCAAGGAGAGAGGGGATTGGATGGGAGGGTGAGGTGCGCGGGCGGCAGTGGCTGATAGCGGTGTGGGGCTTCACCCTGGTGTGTGCCTCGCTGTGTGGGTGTTCAGCCTTTATCGACCCTGGGGAGCCGGTGGCCACGTGGATGCCCCTGCCGACCCGAGTCCTGACGAACGCTCCTTCTCCTACCATCACGCCCACATCGACCGCCACGCCCAAGCCCCCGACGGCCACGGTGGACGTCACGGCGTCCGAGACGCCACAAGCCACGGCGATTCCAGCCCCAACGTCCGGGCGGGTGGCGGGCTGGCGGGGCAGGGTGCGCAGCCTGCCCGACGGCTCCGCCTTTGACGATTATTTCCGGCGTCTGGGAGAAAGGGGAGAACAGTATGGCATCGAGGGTGCCGATGCAGCCGTGGCGGAGGAACTGGCGCAGTGGCGCGACAGCGAGCGCATCGTCAAGGTATGGGGCGTCCTCCAGCGGGACGTGGAGGATTACGGGGATGCGCGCATTCGCGTGGAGCGTTTTGAGGTAGAAGCCCTGGCTCCCAGCCCCGTCCCTGGCAGCGAATTAGTGAAGGGCTGGCTTGGCACCGTGCGTACCCTGCCTCCTCAGGCACTTTATGACGACTATTTTCACGCTCAATCGCCTCGCGGGCAATACGGCATCGCCTCAGACGTGGATCGCCTGGCCCAGGAGTTGATAAGATACCGGGACACGGGGACCGTGATTCGCATTTGGGGGGTGCTGGAATATGGCGTGTCCGATTATGGAGAGAAACGTATCATGGTGACGCGCATACAAGTGGTAGAGCCATAGGAGACGTGGCTCAGAGGTGGAGTATAAGGGGGCTTGTGCCATGTTTCCACCGCAAACGGGACAGCGGTGTAACCGTGGTTGACAAAGGTGGGGATATTCTGCGCAGCGTGGCCCAAGAGGTGCCCCGGGGCGTGGCGAAGGCGTTCGCCCATGCAGGGGCATAGTTGCTAGATAGAGAAGGAGGAAAAGGATGATCCCTATAGGCGACGTGAACCCCAGGAGACACTTTCCTGTCGTCACCGTGGCGATCATCGTGCTGAATATACTCGTCTTCCTCTACCAGTTCTCCCTGCCTCAAGAGGAGGCGGAGCAGTTGATCATGAAGGGGGGCATGATCCCCAGTGAGGTGAGCGACGGTCTTGACCTGGCAGCGACCACCAGCCTGCTGACTTCCATGTTCATGCACGGCAGTTGGCTCCACGTCCTGGGAAACATGCTCTACCTATGGATCTTTGGCGACAACATAGAGGAAGTGATGGGAGTTGGAGGATTCTCTCTCTTCTATCTGGTGGCCGGCCTGGCCGCCGCCTTTGCCCAGATCGTCGTTTATCCCGCGTCGAACACACCCACCATTGGCGCCAGCGGCGCCGTAGCCGGGGTACTGGGAGCCTACCTGGCTTTATTCCCCCACGCCCGCGTGCGTACCCTCATCTTCGTTTTTCGTTTCATCCGTCTCGTGGAATTGCCTGCCACCATGGTGCTGGGATTCTGGTTCGTGTTACAGATATTCAACGGCCTCGTCTCTCTGGGCATGATGAGCACCGGCGGAGTGGCCTGGTTTGCCCACATCGGGGGATTTGCCACTGGGCTATTGGTCGGCTGGCGTCTTAGACAAAAGCGTCCCAGACAGCCGCCGCCCCCCACGAGGTATCGACGCACGTTTTACTAGGGCCGTATGTCGTTCTTACAATTCGCCAAAGCGCTCCCGCAGGTTGATGGGCTTGCCGCTCTTGGCCGACTCGTAGCCGGCCTGGACGATGGCCAGGCTGCGCCGCTCGCTTTGCGCAGTGGTGGGGCCCACCGAAACGCCATGGACATAGTCGGCGAAGGCTTTCAGTTCCAGGGCATAACTGGACAGAGGTTGCTCCTCATAAGTGCGTATGGGGGGTAGCTCGTGCTCCGACAGGTCATGGGGGAAAATCTGATATCCTTCTTCCCAGGCGAGCACGCTTCCTCTATCGCCGTGGAGACGGTAGCCGCGCAGTTGCCCCTTGAGGCGCGTCTCGCAGCTCTGCACCACGGAGACGTGCACCCCGCTGCTCAGGGTGAGCAAACCGGACATGGTGCCCTCCAAATCCTTGCGGGTGAAGGAGCTCGCTTTGTGCTCGCCTACATAGACCGTCTCCACCTCGCCAAGGATATAGCGCAGTTTGGCCATGCTGTGGATTCCATGAAGCAGCCACGTGCCGCTTCCCCCCGCCTCTGGTGTGGAGAGCCAACTTCGACGCCCCTTATAGCCATAATCGGGCGCATGGAAGCCGGCAACCATGGAGGCAAAGGTCAGCTCGCCGATGGGGTCGCCGCTGGCCACCATCCCTCGCAATGCCCGCGCCATGGACGTATAGACGGCGCTCTCGGCGACATAGAGTTTGACGCCTTCTTTGTCCGCAGCCTCTATCATGCGGGTGGCCTCCTCCACCGTCGTGGCCATGGGCTTTTCGCACAGAATGTGCTTGCCCGCCTCCGCAGCCTTGATGGCCACGGCGGCATGCAGATTGTGGGGCAGGCAGATGGAAACGGCGTCGATGTCGGGGTCAGCCAGAGCCTGGCGATAGTCGATGTAGGTCTTGTCAACCGCCAGCGCCATCGACTGTTGGGCCAGGAACGCACCGTCGTTGTCCACAAGGGCCACCACCGTCACCTCATCACCCAATTCACGGATGGCTTCCACCTGGCGCGTGCCGGCCCAGCCGACGCCCAGTATGGCAATTCGCAACATAGCAACATCTCCTTACGGGGTTCTTTATCATTGATCACAACGGCTCTTGATCGCATGCTAGTGCCACATTCCAGGCACGTCAAGCTGGCGGTCGCTATCAAGTCTCATATTGTAGTGAGGGATTGTAAGGGTGCACGCAAAGTCTGTTAGACTGACCGGACATTTCATAAAGAAGAGACTGATGGGGCAGGAGTAGCGTAAGTGCAGCCTTGAGCGCCGCCCAGACGCGTCGACGCAGGTCGACGCCCGGCACGAAGGGCCTTTTGCGCTGGGCTTCAGACCGAGCATGTTCAGACGTTGGTTCCCCGGCCTTCGCCGTCTGAAGCCAGTTCGTGAGGCCTGTCGGCCAGTCGTCCGCCTGCGCGGACGAGGGATGGCGAGTCATCTACAACATTTGCGTGCACCCGATTGTAATTCCCATTTGACAAGGGATATCCCAAGTTTTATCCCAAATATCCCAAATCATGGGAGAGGGAAGGCCGATTTATGTATGGGGCCTTGCTCTGCAATTTAGCCACTCTTAACGTTCTTGCGCCCTTTCAGGAATATGCTATTATAGAAGCGTCAAGTAGCCACTTGCTGTCGTCGCACATCTGCGCTAGGGGAGGATGCTGTCCCCACACTGCTGTCCAGAGATGCCCTCGCCGGGGAAAGCCTCCTTATCAGCCACAGAATGGGCACTCATACGTCCTACAGGAGGGGGATCGTTGTGCATGAAGATCGTACGAAAATCGACGAACTAAAGCGAGCGGCGGGATATCGCGCCGCTGATTTTGTCATGCCAGGCATGGTGGTCGGGTTGGGGAGCGGTACCACGGCCCGCTATGCCACCCTTCGTATCGGCCAGAGGTTGCGCGAGGGGACGCTTCACGATATTGTGGGCATCCCAACCTCGAGGGAGACCGGGCGGTTGGCCGAACGGGAGGGCATACGCCTGACCACGTTGGAAGAGGAATCGCGTATCGACGTAACTATTGATGGAGCCGATGAGGTGGACCCTCACCTCGACCTGATCAAGGGGTTGGGGGGCTTTCTGCTGCGGGAAAAGATCGTGGCCTCGGTCACCGAACAAGAGATCATCGTCGTGGACGATTCCAAGCTCGTCCCCGTACTGGGGAGTAGGTCCCCGCTTCCTGTAGAAGTCCTTCGCTTCGGCTGGCGGTGTACGGAGGCTGCCCTGGATCGCACGGGCGCTGAGACAACGTTGCGCCTGAGCGACGGCCACCCCTACGTGACCGACGAGGGGAACTATATCATAGACTGTCGCTACGATACGATAACGGCCCCAAAGGAGCTTGCGCTGGCGTTGAACGGCATTCCGGGGGTCGTGGAGAACGGCTTATTCCTTGGATTAGCTCACATAGTCGTCGTCGCTTCACACGGGGGCATAGACATCAGAAAGAGATAAATCTTGGCTGGCGAGAGTATTCTAATAGTTGATGACGAAGAGAGTATCCGTACCCTGCTGGGAAAGCTCTGCAAAGAGGAAGGATACAACGTCCTCTACGCCCGAGATACGGAGGGTGCCTTCCGGGTGCTGGAAGAGAACCCTATCGACGTGGGCATTGTTGATTTGAAATTGCCCGGCGCTGGCGGCATAGAGGTCCTGCGGCGGGCCAAAGAACTCTACCCTCGGGCTGAAATCATCATCCTCACGGGGTACGCCGACCTGAAGTCGGCCATCGACGCGCTGAGGCTGGGGGCCTACGATTATCTCGAAAAGCCCCTCGTCGATCTACGCATCCTTCCCCTGACCATCGCGCGCGCCCTGGAGAAGCAGCGCCTGCACCAGGACAAGGAACGGCTGGTGAGAGATCTTCGCGAGGCCAACCACAAGCTCAGGCTGCGCCGCAAACAGCAGCTTGAGCATATGCGCCACATCGGGGAGGCGCTGGCGGGTATCAGGGATCCCCTCGAGATGGCGGAGGGGTTGGTGCAGACGTTGCTCAATATCCTTCCCTGTGATGGAGTAGGACTCTTGCTCATGCCAAGAGAGGAGATGCGGCCGCTTTTTGCCATCACCGGGGGGAAGAGAACGCTCTCCAGCAAAGCGCAAAACGAGCTACTCACATTCGCATTGGAGGAGACCTCTTCCCTTCAACGCGCCAGATTGGAGGACATAGAGATTCAACAGGTAGCCGCCTCGTCAAGAGGGAACAACAATGATGAACCCTGGCGGAGCTGGAAAGTCCGCCCTCTGAGCGTTCAGGATGACGTGCTGGCCACGGTGATCCTGGCAAAACACAGTGATGAAGGCTTTGACCCGGAAACACTGAGGTTTTTTGACGTCCTCGCCTCTCAGGGAAGCATCGCGCTGCAGAACGCCTACCTCTTTATGCGCATGCAAGAGCTGGCCACACAGGACAGCCTCACGGGCTTGTACGATCATGGACATTTCTTCCAGCTTCTCCAGGCTGAAAAGAGCCGCATCGACCGTCATGGCCAGGAACTGGCCGTTATCATGATGGACATTGACAGCGAGAACGGCCTAAAGGTCATCAACGACACCTACGGCCATCAAGCGGGGGACAACCTGCTGCGGGCTGTGGCCGATCTCCTGCGGGATGGGGTGCGGTGTGAGGACGTGGTGGCTCGCTATGGAGGGGACGAGTTCATCATCCTGGCCCCTCACACGGGGAGGGTGGAGGCCCTTGCTCTGGCCAAGCGCCTCTGTAAAAAGATCCGCGAGGAGCCCTTTGAGGTGGCTGGCGACGTGATACATATCAGCGTCAGCGTGGGCGTCGCCGTCTCCCGATCAGGAGGAAGCGAGACGGGCGACGAGATCGTAACCCGGGCCGATAATGCCCTCTACCTGGCTAAGCGCCAGGGGGGCAATCAGGTTCGCATGCTATCTACAGCGTCAGAGGACGAATATCCCGCCGCAGAGGAACCACGAGCAGGGACGGTGGTCAGAGGAGACGGTTCACATGTTTAGCCCCACTGTCTATCGAGATCCCCGCAGGCGCTCTACCTCTTTTTCGATGGGCCAGGTTCCAAAGGCAAAGTAAAGTAGGACGATCACGTTTACCAAGGGCACGAACATCAAAAGCCCCAGCAGGCCGCTGTAGCCGGCCTTGGAAAAGATCCTCCACCAGATGACGATGCCCAGGATAAAGCCCAGCAGGCCAACCACGGTTACTATCAGGGCTTCGACAGCACCAAGGGTCAAGCCAGATGGCACACGGGGACTCATCTTCCACCTCTCCTCTCATCGAACACTGCACATCTCCAGGACGTTGAATGTCTTGCCCCACATTGGGATGGAGTATACCATGTGCGAGAGCATGGTAAAATAGAGTGGCCTTGTGCCCGCCAGCGTTTCTCGCGTACGCGGGACATTGACGGCCCCCGCGTTCATGCCTATCATAGGGATCCATGATCTGAGGGCCAGGCCAGCAGAAAGGGGGCGGATGTTCACCGCGTGGCTCAGGAAGGTCTTCAAAGGCGTCATAGACCCCGTGGCCGCGTTCCTCGCGCGCATGGGAATCTCGGCCAATGGCCTTACCATCGCCGGTTGTGTGATCACGGTGTCCGTCGGCATCCTCCTCGCCCAGGGGTATCTGCGTCTGGGGGGCATCATCCTACTGCTCACCATGGGCACCGACGCGCTTGATGGAGCGCTGGCCCGCCATGCAGGGCAGGCCACGCGGTTTGGCGCCTTTCTCGACTCCTCCCTTGACCGCATCGCGGACGCCAGCCTCCTCTTGGGGCTGGGTTGGTGGTATCGGGGACAAAAGGGCCCCCACGAGATGCTGGCCTCGATTGCCGCCGTCGGTTCCCTCCTCGTCAGCTACACCAGGGCTCGCGCCGAGGCCATCGGCGTGGAGTGCAAGGTGGGACTCTTTACGCGGGTCGAACGAAGTCTCATCCTCGTCGCTGCTTTGGTTTTGGGCTTGACGGGCCCAGCCCTTTGGGTTCTAGCCATTGGCACGGTGGCGACGGCCCTTCACCGCATCCTGCACGTCTTTCTGCAGACGAGAGGTAAGAGGGGCCACGACAGATAAATGAGCCAGTTTTTGACACTCTCAGGCCTTTCCCCTATAGTGGGCGCACATTCTATGGACCGATAGCTGATCTGGAGGACGACATGCACTCCCTCACCCTTTGGCGCACCCGCGAAGCCACGTGGCTGAAAGCTCTTGGGGTTCTTTTGTTCGCTGTGGCAACGGCTTTGAGCGCGCAGATAAAGGTCTTCTTGCCCTTTTCCCCCGTTCCCCTGACCTTCCAGGTCTTGCTGGTGATCGCCAGCGGCTTCGTGCTTGGAGCACGCGGCGGCCTTTTGGCACAGCTTCTGTACCTGCAGGCGATCCTGTGGGGCGCTCCGCTGACGGCGACAGGTATCGGAGGGCCGGCGGCCTTTGTCTCGCCCACGGCCGGCTATCTTTTGGCCTTCCCGGCCGCGGCCGCCCTGGCCGGGTGGCTCGCTAGCGGAAACAGATCTTTTTCCACTTTGCGGCGCCTGGTGGCGGGCGTTGTCGCCCTGGCGGTCATCTATCTCTGCGGCATGGCCTGGCTCAGCGGATTCGTGGGTGGAATGGGCAACGCCTGGAGGATGGGCGTGGCACCCTTTGTGCTCGCCGACGCGCTCAAAATCGCCGTGGTCACCGCCATGCTCGCACTTGGGGAAAGCTAAAGCTGCAGACAGAGAATCACCATGGCAGTGCTACAAGTTTATGCTTTACCTCAGTCGGCCTTCTCGCCCGGCGGGGAGAGAGGCGAGAGGTGGGAGCGAATCTCGGGGAAATGGTCAAAGACGGCGCGCATAAAACGGATGCCAGGGCGTCTCTTGCCCGAGTAGATCATGGAGAGGTGACCGGCCGAAAAGCCCAAACGGTGGGCCAAGCCTTTTAGACTCAGGTACTGGTCTTCCTGAACATGCCGAAGGAAGGCTATCAGGGTTTCTATCTCGTCATCGCGCATCGTGGGCTCACTCCTGCTGTGGGAAGGCAAAAGGTAGAGACGCAAGATCCAGCGCCTCTACAAACAGTGTAGAACAAATGTTCTATATCGTCAACAGTGGCCGTCGTAGTGGTCTCAGGGACACTTGCCCATGGAGAGCTGTATGAGGAGAGATAGGTTCCCCCGCACGCGACGCATCCCCTGGGAGCTGTTGATGATCATGGGGGGCCTTTTGGCCGCCTCCATAGCGTGGATGAGTCTGGACATCACCCCTGTAACGTGGAGGCGATGGCTTGGCCTTATCAGTTGTGGCGGCCTTCTCATGTGCCTCGTTGGCGTTGGATTGGCCCTTTACCACCGTCGACGCACCATGCGGGGGTTGGGGTACGGCATCTCCCCCACACACCGCCTGGGAGCCGTGATCGCCCTGCTCCTGATAGCCTTTGGCATCTCCTTTTGGCCCCTTCCCTTCCTCCACCCGTGGATCCACACCGCCCTGGCCATCCTCTGCGGCCTGGGGGCCGTGGCCCTAGGGCTGGGTCTTGTGGAATCCACCTCTTTGGATTTCCGCAGGGCGCGGCAAGCCTACGAACGGGGAGAGGACGAGAGCGCGCTGGCCCTGCTGGGCGCTCTAGAAGAGGAGGATCCCGCCTTTTGCCCGACATATCATTTGCGGGCCGTCATTCACCGACAGGGAGGACATTATGAGAAGGCGGCGGAGACGTGTCGTCGCCTCATCGATCTGTGTCCGGATCTGTACTATGGACACGCCGAGTTGGGCATGACGCTCTTGAAAAAGAGGGAAGCGGGGCAGGCCATAGCGCCTCTAAAGCGGGCGCTGGAGATCGCCCCCAATCTTCCTCAGGCCCAGTTCGTCCTGGGCGTGGCGCAAGCGCAGGGAGGGAAACCCGAGGAGGCCATCGACGCGCTTAGCAGGGCCCTGCGCATGGGGCTGCACAACAAAGTGCACCAACTCTTGGCGCGATACTATCTGTATCAATCGCTACTGGGAGCGGGATACGAGGAGCGCGCCCAACGCGAGAGGCGGCGCCTGCACCGACAGAGGCGCACCTTGAGACGTTGGCTGGACGGCGAGGACGAGCAGGAGCATCCTCTCCCTCCCCACCAGGTGCGCATGGTGCAAAAGGACTTGAAGGAGCTTTTGGATCTGGACTGATCCTCAGTCCAGGGAGACGCCCGCCTCGTGCATGCGTTTCCAAAAGGCCTGGCCTAGGATTTCGTATCCTTGGGCTTCCTGCGTATAGGCGTCTAGATCATAAGACGGTGTCTGGCCCGTCTCGAGCTGATCCAGGCGCTTCTCAAGCCACTCTTGAGCGCGGGCGTAACGCTCGCGAAGTCCAGCAAAGTGGTCGAGGGTGATGGAGATCTCGGCGCGCCGTGCCCGCCGCAGCCAAATGGTTTCAAAGTCCTGCTTCAGTTGCACGAGTTCGGCGTCCAGGTCTCGCAGCGCAGAGATGGCCTCCCGTAGACGCTCTTCCCCCTCTTCCGCGCCCTCAGCCAGGGCCGCCAGCTCGTCGCGTATGGCCTGTGAGGTGCGGACTTTATGTGCAGCATAAGCCATCATATCTGCTGAATAGACCATCTCCTTGATGGTCAGGGGGGCGCGGCTCTGAGGTAACGCGCTGCGCAGTTCCTGCTGCGTCTCCCGGCAGACGTCCACGATCTCCTCCAGGGTCTCTGCCGGAATATGCTCCACCATCTCCCCCACCAGGGGCTCGTCGAGCAGGGCATAGACGCTGTTGCTGGCGTTTCTACGGTCCATGCCGGGCAAAGCGTTGAGCGCGGCAAGGCGCCTGATACCCTCCACCACGCGGGCGCCGCTGGCACCGAAGAAAACGGGCCCAAAGCGCGCCTCAAAGTCTGCGTCCTCCGTCTCACCGCCCGTCCAGGACTGCTCCGCCCCGTAGGCGTAGCCGTACCACGACAGCCCGAGGGGTTGATAGTGACCATGATCGCCCCAGTCGGTGTTGAGCAATCCTTCGGCGCCGTGCTGGCTCCCCAAACGCGCCAGCGTGCGGATGTTGACGTTGGCGTTCTCGATGCGGGGGAAGAGGGCGTTCCAGGAAGACGTCCCCGGGCAGACCCAGAACGCGCGTCCGCTTTGGGCAAAGGTGCGCACGGAGGGATAGTCGTCGCTGGCCTGATAGTGCCAATCCAATAGAATGACGTCCTTCGGCAGCTCGGAAACTAATTCGGGATGCTGAAGGAGGATATCGCCCCACAACTGGATGCGACAGCCATGGCGCCTGGCCAGTTCGTAGAGGCGCAGGATGTGTTCCAGATAGACGCGCCCCACGCCCCGCTCGGCCACGGCCTCCGCCGAGCGTCCCTTCCCCAGATCCCACGTCTCATCACAGTCCACGTTGAATATCCTGGAGCGAAAGGCGGGCAGAAAATCATCATATAGGTCCTTCAGCAGGTCGTACGTCCCCTCATCCACGGGACACAGGGACCAGCGGGCTGCGTCCGACTCGGCGAGATGGGTATATCCGGGCGTGTTCAGCGTATGACTGCGGTGGCCAAAGGACTGCAGGTTGGGCATCAGTTCCACGTGACGCCGATAGGCATAATCGTCCAGGGCCAGGATGTCCTCGCTGGTCAGGGAGCCGCAATCCTCGCCGATGCGCGGATGGTGCGGCGATTTAAAAGTGTGCTCCGTATAGAGTTGCAACACGTTTATCTTGTACAGGCTGAGATAATCGATCATCCGCTTAAAAGTCTCCAGGGTGGGCACCTTGCCCCGGGATATATCCAGCATCACGCCCCGATAGGCCAACGAAGGCCAGTCGCGAATGTAGAAAGCGGGCCAGCGGGCGTGTTCCATGCGTGCCACCTGGCGCAGGGTCTGCACGGCATAGTGCAGGGCCAGCGTCCCCTGCCCACCGGCCACGACGCGCTGGGGAGAAACATGCAAGTGATAGAGTTGCTGCCCATGGGCCTCTTCTTCATCGACCTCGCCGGCCCAGGGCACAGGCTCCCCCAGCCAATCCCCCGCCGCCGCGTCATCGGCGGTCAGCAGGATAAAGTTATCCTCGCGCACGGGACGACTTATCTTGATCAGGGGGAGATCGAGCCCCGTGGCCTCCTCTATCTCCTTCTGGAGGCTGCGGGCAGCGAATGCCTCCGCCTCGCCCGCGCCGGGCAGCAGAGCGATCTGGGTATCGTCGTCCAACGTGAAGATGCCCTCCGTCCATTCCACCCTTTTCGGCCTAGGGACAATGTGCAGTTCTTTGCGAGACATATTATGACCTCCTCGTTTGTCCAGGGCGGCACCGCATGAGGCATCCGCCACAAATGCTACGATTGATACCCCTAATGTTCAGCTGACTGGCACTTGCCAGCGCATCTCTGAATTTTATCTTGTCACATGTGGAGCAGAATCTTCTATGATTCCCTGTAGAAGCGCCAGTCAGCTTATCATAGTTTATTCAACCAGGCAAGGAATGGTTTGGGGACCCTCTGGCAGCACGCACAGCCGCGCCTCCGGTCCGTATTTGCGCTGCAGATCGGCCAACGTGCGCTCAATGTCGTGGCAGGGCGTGAGGAGCATCCGTCTCGTCTGCTCGTCCGACAAACCGTCACTGTAGACGTAAACCTCAGCCTTTTGCTGCACGATGGCCTGGATCTGGGCCTCCCACTGATCGCGCCGACGGTACCCTGGCTGACTGATGATATCGAGGATGCCCTGCACGGATCCAGCCTCCTGCACCAGATCGCCATAGTCGCCCCACTCGGGCACGCCGTCCTGGCACGCGGCGGCGATGACGATGCTTCCCCCGGGCTTGACGATCTGCATGGCAGCGGACATGCCCTTGACCGACTGATAGAGGTTGATGTCCAGGGGATACCCGCTGTTGGTGGTGAGGACGATATCGTAGGGTTCCTCCACGGGGACCATGGCGCTCTGTGCCACAAAGGCCGTACCTTGGGCATGCGCCTCCCACAGATCTCCGGCAAACACCCCCGTGATCTCTCGCTGGCGGTTGATGGTCACGTTGAGCAGGAAATCGGGCTCCGTCATGGCCGCCACTTCCCTCGTCTCCTCGTACACAGGGTTGCCCTCCAACTTGCCCCACGTGGCCAGGGGGTGTTTCAGCATTTCATATCCATGGTTGTCCATGATGGATTCAAAGCCGGCGATGCCCGGCATCACGGCCTTGGGCCCGCCGCTGAATCCCGCGAAAAAGTGGGGTTCGATAAAACCTGTGAGGATCTTGTACGTGGCTTCCATGTAGTGGCGATTGATAAGCGCGCGATGGCCGTAGGCCGTCATCCCCAAGTCTATCATATCCTCATCATCCCAGGCGTCATGCTGCAGGATCGTATAGCCACGAGCGATCTCTGCCCCCAGCATCTCATCCAGTTCCTCCTGCGTCTGGGGACGGTGCGTTCCCAGGGCATTCAGGAGCAGGATGTTCTCGCGGGGCACGTGGTCCAGCGCCTCCAGCAGGACGGGAAGCACACGGTCGTTGGGCATGGGGCGGGTGATGTCGCTGAAGACGATCACGACGTGATCTTGGGGGCTTACACATTCACGAAGGGGCTCGGAGGCGATGGGGTTCTGCAGGGCGGCCCGCAGACTGCTCCCCTCGTCGGCGAGGCCGGGCTCCTTATGGGGCTGCAGCACCGTAGCATCATCCGGCACCTGAACGACGAGCCCGTCGCGACCGTAGGCCAGTTCGACTTGCATAAGTTCCTTCTCCTTGCACTCAACGTGTGCTCATCTTACATGGATCGGGGAGTAGACACAAGTCCTCAGGCTCCTGCCGGGGGCTGTCACGTAGCACGGAGCGCCTGCTTCGCCACCCCATACCCCGTGAGACGCACGACGAAGCAACGCTTCGTCGCTACGACAGCCTCACGTAGGGCGAAGCGTTTGCTTCGCCAATCCCTGCATCCCACGGACGAATCTCCATGATCGGCATCACACTCTCATTTCTCAGTCGAATCGCTGACGAGGCGCATGCCAAAAATCCAAAAACAGAGGACGCCCACCAACATAAGTCCCGTGCCCATGGCAAAAAGCGGTCGACACCCTATGGCGGCAACGATGACGCCCCCACCCAGGGCGATGAGGGAACGGCTGATGCCGATGGCCATGGAGGTGGCCCCGGACATGGTGGAGCGCCAGGGCCTATCCACTGCTTCCATCTGGTAAACGCTGAAAGTGGGGATGGTGATGGCGCTCAGGGCATTTACGCCTATGGCGCCCAGTCCGGCAACGGCCCAATGGGGCACGAGGGCGATGAGCATCAAGCTCAAAGCGGTGGCCAAGAACCCCAAGAGATAACTCCTCTCATTGCCCAGGCGAGCGATGAGAAAGGGAGTGAAGAGGGCGAGAAAGATGCCCACAATCTGCCCCGCTGCCTTTATCGAGCCGATGGTGGCCGTGGGCACATTGAGGGTGGTATCGAGATAGACGTTGAAAAAGGCCCCTACAGACCCCCGCCCCACGCCCCGAAAGAGGGAGAGAAAGGCCACCAGGCCGATGGTGGCCAA
>JAYENT010000045.1:1599-17349 GCA_034722245.1 Chloroflexota bacterium | reverse complement strand
TTATTTCACATCTTGTGTGACCGCATCATTGTTGACACACAAGATAGCAAAATCGTTATTGACATACAAAAGCATCAAATAGCGTCCAAGATGGATGCGCATCTCGTATCTGCAGAGTGAGGCTGGCTTGCAGCTTATTCCGCCTTTACGGGCGGAATTTTTGTTTTCAAGCCCAGCCTAATCGGGGTGGTACCACGGGAGCGTGAGCCTCCGTCCCTCAGGGACGGAGGCTTTTCTGATTTGTATGCGTTGCTCGCGTTCTGTGGATAGAGAAGGAGAACGCACGTATCAAGGACGCTCGTGACGTAAGGAGGAGGGGTATGGAGAGATGATTTCTATCGTCGATCCGCCAGTGGTGGCGACTTAGCGCGCTGAGCGCGGCGGATCTGAAGGAACAGCGTACCAGGAAATCTAGCATCTAAAAAAGGAGATGGCAATGGATACAGACAAAAGATCCAAGTTCGTGCTCGACGAAGAGGAAATGCCCACCCACTGGTACAACATCCAGGCAGACTTGCCTGAACCCCTTCCGCCGGTCCTCCATCCGGCAACAGGGGAACCGTTGACGCCGGATGATCTGGCACCCCTCTTCCCCATGGCGTTGATCATGCAAGAGGTGAGCACGGAGCGCTGGATCGAGATCCCCGAGGCGGTGCGTGACGTGTATCGGCTGTGGAGGCCTACGACTCTCTTCCGGGCGCACAAACTGGAGAAGGCTTTGGGCACCCCGGCCAAGATCTTTTACAAGTACGAGGGAACGAGCCCCCCTGGGAGCCACAAACCCAACACGGCCGTGCCCCAGGCTTACTATAACCAGCAGGAGGGCATAAAGCGCATCACCACCGAGACGGGGGCTGGCCAGTGGGGGAGCGCCCTGGCTTTTGCCGGTTCTCGCTTCGATGTGGACGTCAAGGTCTATATGGTCAGGGTCAGCTATGATCAGAAGCCCTATCGCCGCGTCATGATGGAGACGTGGGGCGCCCAGTGTATTCCCAGTCCCAGCCCCGATACCGAGGCGGGGCGGCGCATGCTGGAGCGGGACCCCGATTGCCCTGGTAGCCTGGGGTTGGCCATTAGCGAGGCAGTGGAGGACGCCATGTCCAGCGACGATGTGCACTACTCGTTGGGCAGCGTGCTCAATCATGTCTTGCTGCATCAGACGGTCAACGGCCTGGAGACAAAGGCCTTGTTTGAGAAGATGGGCATCTACCCCGACATCATCGTGGGCTGCATTGGCGGTGGATCCAACTTTGCCGGCATGTTCCTGCCCTTCGTCAAGGACAAGATCGACGGGAAGAGGCCGGACCTGCGCGTCATCAATGTGGAAGCCGCCAGTTGCCCTCGCGTGACGAGGGGGCCGTACACCTATGACCATGGCGATGAAGCGGGACTGACACCGCTGCTAAAGATGAACACCTTGGGGCACGAGTTCATCCCGCCTCCTATCCACGCGGGTGGCCTTCGGTACCACGGGATGGCGCCCATCATCTGCCACCTGCGCAATCTAGGGTTGGTTGAGGCGCGATCCACGCCGCAGTTGGCCACTTTTGAGGCCGGTGTGACCTTTGCCCGTACCGAGGGCATCATAAGCGCTCCGGAGACGAACCATGCCATCCGGGCGACCATTGATGAGGCGCTCAAGTGCAAGGAGACCGGCGAGGAGAAAGTGATCCTCTTGGCACACAGTGGACATGGTCATGTGGACATGGCCGCTTATCAAGAGTACTTTGCGGGCAACCTGGAGGACTATCGCTATCCGGAAGAGGAGATCCGCAAGGCCTTGGAAACCCTGCCAGAGGTTCCGGAATAGAGAACACGGGGGGGCAGCGGTTCTGCTGCTCCCCCGGCCTCGTCATAGTAGCTATGTGAACTACGCGTTAACCTCGAACAGTCCCACATAGCAGTCGGGATCGCTGGGAAAGGACGGCAATCCCTGCCGTTGGGCCCATGCCCGCTGGGCCTCTGCCACCACGAAAAGTGATCCCGTCGCCAGCACGAGATCCTCTACCTCGGCCTCCTGGAGGGCCCGGCCAACCGCGTCTTCTACCGTTTCTGTGACCACGGCCTCGTAGCCTAGATCGTGGGCCATCTCCTGTAAGGTCTGGCTGCTTGTCGCATGGGGATGTTTGGCCTGCGTGACATAGATGCCGTCGCTGGCGGGGGCCAGGATAGCAAGGAGCTTTTGCGGCAGGTGTGTCCTGCCCGCGCCAAAGACGAGATGGAGTTTTCGATAGGGAGCAAAGGATACCACGGCTTCCAGCAGGCGCCTCGCAGAGTAAGGGTTATGGGCCCCATCGACGATGACGAGAGGCTTTCGCCCCAGGACCTCCATGCGCCCGGGCCAATCTACGTTGGCCAGGCCCCGCTGCACGGCATCTTTGCTGATAGACCACCCCGTACTCTTGAGCAACTCGACGGCGGCCACAGCGTTACACGTGTTCTCCAGTTGAAAGGGCCCCAATAGGGGGATTTTTAGTCCTTTGTATTCGGGTTCCCCATCATGTTGTCCATGATAGATGTGCATGCGCTGTCCCGTGTCCTCAATGCCCAGAGAACGCCAGCACCAGTCGCGCCCGACGATCACCAGTGGGGCATTGCGTTCCTCACAGACCGCCTCGATGACGCGCATGGCCTCTGGCCGCTGCGGCGCGCTGACCACGGGCGTGCCCTCCTTGACGATGCCCGCCTTCTCTCGCGCGATGGCTTCGATGGTATCCCCCAGCAACTCGGTGTGATCCTTGCTGATGGAGGTTATGACCGAGACCAGGGGCTTGAGCACATTGGTGGCGTCCAGTCGCCCCCCCAATCCCACCTCGATGACGCCGATGTCGATCTGCTTTTGGGCATAATACCAGAAAGCCAGGGCGGTGATGATCTCAAAGACGGTGACTTCTGGGCGGGCCGCTAGGACGGAAGCCATCCGTTCCATTCCCTTGGCCACGTCCTCCTCGGGGATCAGTTCCCCGTTCAGGCGGATGCGTTCCCGAAAGGTGTGTAGGTGGGGGGATGTATACATGCCCGTGTGGTAGCCCGCCCCGCGCAGGATGGATTCGATCATGGCCGTAGTGGAGCCTTTCCCCTTCGTACCCGCAATGTGTACGCTGTCAAAGGCGCGGTGGGGGTCTCCAAGGTCGGCGAGCAGGGCTTCCACGCGGGAGAGACGCCAGGTGCGCTCGCCATAGGGCGGACGCTCGCCGCACTCAAAGTCCATGTGTTCAAAGATCTTTTTCAGGGCCTCTCGGTAGGTGAGCATGCGTCTTCCTCAGGATCCTGCGATATTACGTCCGATTCTATTGCAAGTGCGCCACAGTGCAAAAGTCTATCGCTCCCAGGGAAGATTGTAGTACTCTTCCTCCGGGAGGGGCACGAAGTGGCCGTCCTCGGTCATGATGCTCCAGTCGGCCAGCCTGGCCTGCAGATCGCGCACGACGAGATCGTGGGTCGGATCGTCTATCACATTGGTCAGCTCCCAGGGGTCGTTCACCAGGTCGTACAGCTCGTCCTTGTCTCCCATGGGATCGTGGACGTATTTCCAGTCGCGGGTGCGCACCATCTTGCGCCGCCCCTCGGCCTCGCGCCAGCGCAGTGACTGCATCAGGGCATAAGTGCCGTAGGGCTGCGACAGTTCGCGGAGATCGTCCATGGTAAACGGCGGTCCGCCGGCCCCATACTCGGAGAAGGCGGCATCCCGTGGCACGGTATCGGTCACCGTGGGCAGCGGCTCGCCCTGCATGCAGCGTGGTACAGTGATGCCCTGCAGGCTGAACAGGGTGGGCACCACATCGATGAGATTGACCATGCCATCCTCCACATCGCCCTCGGGAATGTGGCCGGGATAGGAGACGATCATGGGGATATGTGTCAGACAATCGTAAAAGACGCCGCCCTTTTGCCCCATGCAGTGCTCCCCGGCAAAATCGCCGTGATCGGCGCAAAAGACGACGATGGTGTTGTCGCGCAGATCCAGGCGCTCCAGGGCGTCCAGAATGCTGCCCAGGCCGTCGTCCAGGAAGCGCACCATGCCATAGTAGGAGGCCAGGTAGCCATACACGCTCTCCATGGGTTCATCTTCCCTGGACAATATGTGATAGAGCACCCGATTGCGCTCCGGCATGGCTTCCAGATCGTCCTCCCCCCAGGGTGGCAGGTCGATGACGTCCGGGGGAAACATGCTCGCATACTTTTCTGGGGCCTCGTACGGCGAATGGGGATCGGGATAGGAGACCCACAAAGCAAAGGGTTTCTCCTGATGCTCCTCCAAGAAGCGCACCGTTTGATTAGTGATCAGCCCGGTGCTGTAATCCTCCAGAGGAAAGTTGGAGACGGCATAGGACGCATGGGGCCCGCGATCAGGCATGTTGCGGCGCACTGCATGGGCCTCGTTGATGGCCTCCACGGGGCGCACCCACTCCATGCCCTTGTTGGGGAAGCCATCTCGTTTGTTAAAGCCCCCATGGGTGATCTCGCACCACACATCGAAAAGGGCCAGATCCTCGGGGCGGTTGAAGCAGTGGTTCTTGCCGATGAGGCCGACATCAAAGCCCTCCTCCTTCCAGATCTGGAAGGCGTGGGTGCCCTCGGTCCACATCAGCAGTTCGTTTCGCCGCGAGCCGTGGGCGTGGGGGAACTGACTCCTCCACAGGGAGACCCGGGCCGGCACGCAGAGGGGATGAGGCGTAAAGGCATTCTCAAAGCGCACCCCCTCATCAGCCATGCGCTCCAGCGAGGGCGTCTGGCAAAAGGTGTTGCCCCAGAGGTGGCTGGCTGTCGCTTTGAACTGATCGGACATGATGACGATTACGTTTGGCTTATCCATTTGTCTCCTTATTCATACTATACCAGGAAGAACGGTTCCAGTTCCTCCAGGGCCACCTCCAGTTCGTGGCGGTCCGTGTCGTCTAGCTGGGGGGTTTGAGGTGCGCGCACAGTCGCCGTGCGAATCACTCCGCGTCGTACCAGAACCTCCTTGCAGAGGCGGAGCCCAATGAGGGACAGCAAGCTCAAGAAGGGCCGCAGATGGTTGAAGATGCGCCGCGCCTCCTCCTCGTCGCCGGCCTGGAAGGCGTCCCACACCTGGACGTAGATGTCGGTCGTCTGGGCGGCGGGGATGAACCCGCTGGCCCCGCGCCGCATCTCGGGTATCATCCACTGGCCGTGGGCCCCGCCAAAGACGCCCAGGCATTCGGGCCCCGTGGCCTCCAGTGCCGCGGTGATGCTGTGACCGCTGGGAGAAGTCTCCTCTTTGATATACTTGACGTACTCGATGTCGCGGATGAGACTGGCCATGAACGCGGCGCTCATGCCCGGCCAGGAGTGCTGGATGAAGACGGGAAGCTCCGCCGCCTCGGCGATGGCCGTATAGTACGCGCGAAATTCCTCTTCCGTGCCGCCTCGGGTGATATAGGGGGGCAGGGCGATCACGGCGTCCGCGCCGACCTCCTTGGCGTGGCGCGCGTGCTCCACGGCGATGGGCGTGGTGGGAGCGGCGACGCCAGCGACGACGGGGACCTGGCCTGCCGCCGTGCCCACGATGGCCTCCACAAAGCGCTTGCGTTCCGATTCCGACAGGTAGAACAGCTCCCCGCCCATCACGGGAAAGACCAGGCCATGGGTGCCGGCCTCGATGCAATGAGCCACCTGGCGCTCCATGCTGGGGATGTCCAACTCCTGTCTCTCATCGAACGTTGCCTGCAACGCCGGAAAGATTCCTCGCAGCTTCTCCGTCATTTATGTGTCCTCCCATATCTCACGTTATCGCCCAAGAATGTGATGGAATGTATCCACGGTTGTCATTCTATCTTATGGTGTTTCCGTTCGCAAATGGCCGCGACGGAAGTCGGACCACTAGGGGCAGGGCTGCAAATGTTATTGCTACGGGTAGTATGTCGCCCTTTGCGCAGGGCTTAAGCCGCAGCGCTACCAAGTTGCGCCCGCTCAAGCGGGCTTTTGGGTTTTTGTCGTTCCTATTTATGACTTTGCGCGTATGTCAGGCAAGTCGCATTCATGGGATGCAGCTGTGCATGGCCCTCACGCCTATGCGAGGAAACTGTAAAGCAGTTTCCTCGCACAGCGTGTTTACACCTGTGCGAGCGGGATATGCGTGAGCTCGAAAAGCAGTCTAGGATCCCAACAAGTCTCTTTTTTAGACAAAGGCGGCGCACCCGTATATCTTCTATCCATATTCTCCAACCAGCCCCGCCTGTTCACGGCGGGGGCTGCCGCCTTTTGATCCTGGTCACGTTGTCATGTATAATCCTCGTCAACTGCGCGAGATATGGGCGATGTCGCCTCTCCATCGTCGGTCGCTTCGCCACCGCTGGCACACAACACGTTCGCAAGCATGGTATGTACGGCATCCCGGTCCTTGGCGCGATTGGCTGCGGATGGGAATGCAAGAATCTATGGGAGAGCATGCGCATGATCGTCATGAAATTTGGAGGCACCTCGGTCGGCACGGGCGCGCGTATCGCCAACGTGGCGCGCATTGTAAAGGGGGTCGCAAACGACGACGGGCCGCCCGTGGTGGTCGTCTCGGCCATGAGCGGGGTTACCGACAGCCTGCGACGCGCCGCCACCACCGCCGAGGAGGGCGACGCGCGCACCTTCCTCCTGCTGCGCGACGAACTGCAGTTGCGCCACGAGCAGGCCATCGACGATTGTGTGCAAGACGTGGAGGTGGCCCGCGGCCTGCGCGCGGAGGTGGAGAGCCTGTTGAACTGGTTCGAAACCCTCTGTCAGAGCATCTATACCCTGGGAGAACTGACCCTTCGCGGGCAGGACGCCGTGCTGGGTTTGGGCGAGCGGCTGTCGGCGCGCCTGGTAGCCGCTGCCATGCGCGATCAGGGGCTGGATGCCCAGATGGTAGAGGCCACCGAGGTGATCGTCACCGACGACAACTTTGGCCGCGCCAACCCCTTGCTCGAGGAGACGACGCGCAAGGCGCGGGAGCGCCTTTTGCCCCTGTTGAGGGAGGGCACCGTCCCCGTGGTCACCGGCTTTATCGGCGCGACGGTGGAGGGCACGCCCACCACGCTGGGCCGGGGCAGCAGCGATTACAGTGCCACCTTTTTGGGGCGCTGCCTGTCCGCCGATGAGGTCTGGATATGGAGCGACGTGGATGGCGTCATGACCGCCGATCCCCGCATCGTGCCTGAGGCACGTACCCTGCCCTCCATCTCCTACGGGGAGGTGGCTGAGCTGTCCTTCTTTGGCGCCAAGGTGCTGCACCCGCGCACCATTCGCCCCGTGGCCGAGATGGGCATCCCCATGCGGGTGCTGAACTCTCTCCATCCCGGGCATGAGGGGACGCTCATTACCGGTAAGGTCAGTGAAGGGCCCCTCATCAAGGGGATCACGGCCATACGCGATCTGTGCCTGATCACCGTGGAGGGGCGGGGCATGCAGGGCGTGCCTGGTGTGGCCGGACGGGTCTTTTCCGCCGTGGCCCGCAGCGATACCAGCGTGTTGATGATTGTCCAATCCTCCTCGGAGCAGCATATTTGCTTTGTGGTGCGCAGCCAGGATATGCCCGCTGTGGTGGAGGAGGTGGAGGACGAACTGGAACTGGAGATCATGCGCGGGGACATTGAGGGCGTGCATACCCAGGATGGCGTAGCCATCCTGGCCATCGTGGGGGCGGGGATGCTCGATCAGGCGGGCATCGCCTCCCGCGTTTTTAACGCCCTGGCCGCCCGTGAGATCAACATCATCTCCATCGCCCAGGGGTCGTCCGACTACAACTTATCCCTCGTCGTTGACCGCAAGGATGTAGACGCGGGCGTGCGGGCCATCCACAAGCAGTTCGCGCTGGACAAGATCTAGGATGGAGGGAAAGCGAACGATGAAGCCCATACCTGTAGGCGTTTTGGGCGCCACGGGGGCCGTGGGCCAGCGGTTCGTCCAGCTACTGGACCGCAACCCCTGGTTCGAGATTACGGCCGTGGCCGCCTCGGAGCGTTCATCGGGCATGCCCTACGGCGAGGCCTGCACCTGGCGCCTCTCCGCCGACTGCCCCGCCGTCGTGCGCGACATGATGGTGCAGCCCTGTGAGCCCGGTGGGCTCGATTGCCGGCTGGTCTTTTCCGCGCTGCCCTCCAGCGTGGCCGGGAAGATAGAGGAGGATTTCGCCGCCGCCGGCTACGGCGTGCTGAGCAACGCCAGTTCCCATCGCATGGACGCCGACGTGCCCCTGCTCATTCCCGAGGTCAACCCCGAGCACGTGGAACTGCTGTCCGTGCAGCGGCGCAACCGGGGCTGGGAGGAGGGATTCATCATCACCGATCCCAACTGCTCCACCGTGGGTATGACGTTGGTCCTCAAGCCCCTATATGACGCCTTTGGCCTGCGGCGGGTGGTCGTCACCACCCTGCAGGCCCTGTCGGGGGCGGGCTATCCCGGCGTGCCCTCGCTGGACATCCTGGATAACGTGGTGCCCTACATTGGCGGGGAGGAGGAAAAGCTGGTGCGGGAGCCCCTCAAAGTGCTGGGTACCTATGACGCCGAGGAGGGCTCCATCGTCCCGGCGGAGATGGCCATCAGCCCCAGTTGCAACCGGGTGGCCACCCGCGACGGCCATCTGGAGATCATCTCCGTGGAGCTCGAGCGGCGGGCCACTGTGGAGGAACTGATAGAGGCTTGGGAATCCTTTGCCAGCCTGCCCCACGAGCTAGGCTGCCCCTCGGCGGTGGACCCCACCATCGTCGTGCGCCGCGAGGCCGACCGCCCCCAGACCCACGTGGACCGCGACACGGGCGGGGGCATGGCCATCACGGTGGGGCGCGTGCGCCCCTGCGAGGTGCTGGACTACAAATTCGTCACCCTGTCGCACAATACGATTCGCGGCGCGGCCGGCGGCTCCATCCTGAACGCCGAACTCCTGGTCGCTCGGGGGTTGCTGTCGTGACCTGGGAGAAGGGCACCCTGGCCGATTTCATGGGCGATTTCGTCGTCTACCGCAACCTGGAGCCCATGGACCCGCGCCTGGACGGCCTGCAAGCGGTCTGGGCCGAGATTGGGCTCGATCACTATTACGTGCCCCGCAAGACGACGCCCGCATATGCCACGGCCCTGCTCCATTACGTGCGTGCGGCGCAGGCTGTGCGCGGGGTCTCGGCGCCGGTGGAGCGGCTGCTCTTCGTCGGCGATACGCTGATGAACGACGGCACCGCCGCCCGCAACCTGCGCCAGCATCTGCCCATGATGGGCTTTATCGGTTCCGACCGCCTGAAGCAGCCCAAAAGTGTGGAGATCGACGACGGTCTGATGGTGGCCAACCGCTGGGGCGCCCTGGCCGATTTCATGGGTTGGGTGGAGGATGCCGATTTCCCCTGCGACGAGGGCACGGCCCTGCTCATCGATCTGGACAAGACCTCCCTGGGGGCCCGGGGGCGCAACGATCACGTGATCAACGACGCCCGGGTGGAGGCCGTCAAGCGCACCATGCGCGGGGCCCTGGGCGACGATTTCGACGAGGCGGCCTTTCGCGCCGTGTACGAGCCCCTGAACGACCAAAAGTACCACTATTTCACCGCCGACAACCAGGACTATCTGGCCTACATCTGCCTGATGGTCAACGGCGGGGTCTATACCCCCGACGAGCTGTGGTCCGCCCTGGAAGAGGGCGTCTTTGACGGTATTGAGGATTTCGTGGCCGCCTGCGAGGCGCGGCGGGAGCGCATGTCCCCCGCTTTAGAAGAGGCCCACGCCGAGGTGCTGCGCGGCATCGAGGCCGAGGATCCCACCCCTTTCAAAGGGTTTCGGCGGGGCGAGTATTTCGAGACTGTGGTGCGCATGGACGTGCTGCCCGACGACGCGCCGGCCGACCGGGTGCTGGACAGCGAGATCGTGCTCACTGCCGAGGTGGCCCAGGTGGCGGAAGCCCTGGCCGCCCGGGGCGTGCTGGTCTTTGGCATCTCGGACAAGCCCGACGAGGCCTCCGTGCCCACCGCAGCCGATGCCGCCCAGGGCTACCGCGCCATCCATCGCACGCCCATGAAGGTGTACGGGGAGAAGATGGTTTAACCGTTCGTAGTAAGGCACGCAGGGGGAACGCAGTTCCCATGGAGTGACGGTGGGAAAGCGCAGGGCGCTTTCCCCATGGACTTTTGCGGGGCAAAACTCCATGCTGGCGAGGCCAAAGTCCCAAAAGCGTCCGCGCCCAAGGCGTGGGGGGGATTCTTTGCCCATGAATAGCGCTGCACTTATGATCGTAGTAGAGACGTCCCGCCGGGACGCCTCTACGTTGTCGCATCGGCCTGAAGAGCTGGTACTGTAAGGATCTTGGTCACCGAACTCATGAGACTTTTGCTTTAAACGGCTTCTTTTTTGGATATGAGAACGCTTCTGCCGCGTGAGATTATCGGTTTATTCGGAACTATTCGGAACTATTCGGAACTGGGTAGAACATATCTGGTACCCCTGGTACGACCGACACGAATCACGAGACCCCGCTCAACCAAATCGCCTAGATCCTTGCGGGCCATACGTGGGCCGATGTCCGGTGCGATATCCCTGCAATAGATTGATGATGTAATCTCCCTATGCTCCTCCAAATACCGCATCGCTCTTACTTGGCGGTTGGTAAGACCAAGATCGGTGTAGTCCATTTGCTCTGGTGCTTCTCTCTCAGTTCCTTCCCTCAACGTATAATACGCCCACCGCCGCGTACCGTGCATCTGGATCAGTCCTGCATCTACCAAGCCACGGAGATCCTGCGTGGCCTCGACTGTAGTGGTATTGTTCAAGCGGCGGTAATCGCTGTTAGTCATGCGAGGATTCATTCGCAGGTAGGCCAGTGCCATGCGCTGTGCGTCGGAAAGAGGATAACCAGCGAACTGATTGAGCCAGTTTAATGTTTCCTCATCCAGCAAAGTATGGTTCCGAAAGATCACGCGAAAGTCATTGCGCCGGTCGCGGAAATGGGGCGGCTCTAGATGAGCTTCACGCATAGCCGCGATCATCATTGGTATACCAGAACCCCGATCCTCGACCATACCCGTCTCCTCTAGCAATCGCATCAACAGCTGATTGCGGGTGGATTGCGTGGTGTCCAACGTTTGCTCGTTCACCGGGCCGTGCAGCGCGCCGGGGGTGATGATCACTAATCGGTCGGCGTACATTTCGATGCGCACATGGCTGCCTCGAGCCAGAGGGCTGTAATCCCGGTGGGCCACAGCGTTGACGATGGCCTCGCGCACCGCTTCTTCTGGATACTCTAACACCGTGCGGTGAAAGACCCCCTCGATCAGCGTTCCGTGGCGCATATTCGTCGTCACACGCTGCACCGCGTCGTCCACCATCTCGTCCAGACGCCCTTCGAACTTGCGGTTGTCCAAAAAACGCTCGCCTCGTGGCCCCTTCACACCCGGCTCGGTGCCACGATAGCGTACAAAAGTGATGGTCAGAGAGGGAAAATGCTGCTGTGGCCACAGACCAAAGACGAGCAAGCCGGCCAGAGTAGGGCGACTGGTGCCGTTGACCCGTACGGCTATGTCCAGAGCACACAGCTGCTCAGAGAAGGATTTCTCATCCAAACGCAGTCGGTCCCAAACGCGCGACTTTTCCCGACTGATCTGACTCAAGTAACTCTCCAGCAGATCACGATCCAAATCCTCGACAGTGGCGCCACGCACGGGTTCTTGGTCAAAGGTCGGCTGACTCCGAGAGTTTACATAGGTAAAGATTTCGTAGTCGCTCATCCTACGGTTGGTATTGCCCACGCGGATGTAGCTTCCACCATTCATCCCAGCATCGCTATAGTAGCATGGCTTGCGTTGGTAGTGGCATTCTGGCACTTCGAACACGATGACGGGTTCCCCTTCTGCTTGCACCACAACCGGTGTTAACCGGATCGGCGGCTCCATCCTTGAAGCCTGGTCGGTCAGATCGGACAAAACCTTTTGGGGATCGCCTACCCCTACAGGAGCAAAGCCCTGTGTCTCATCAAGCCCGAGAATGACCACGCCACCGTCCGTGTGATTGGCAAAGGCGGACAAGGTCTCATATAAACGCCGGGGAAGACCATGATGGGCTGCCTTGGCTTCTACCTCCGCCCCTTCGAACTGACCCGTTCGAACTATCTCGATCCAGGTTAGGGCCTCTTGCTGATCCATCGTACGTCCTTTGCGTCGCTGTGTTCGTTTTTTTCTATCTTTTCGTCGCACCGGCCTAAAGAGCCGGTGCTGGTTTCCACGTATCCAGCGCCGTCTATTTATGGCGGTGCGGCTTCGCCACCCTCGTGCGTTGGTGGTTCTACCCCTTAGACAGCTCTGCCCGTCAGCACGCTGCGCATCAAAGAGTCCATATAATCATCCTGTTTGAAGTAGATATGAAGGTCGCCGAATCTGGCCTTGGAGGCAATTCCCGTCTGCTTGCGCAGATCCTCGAACGAGGACTGCGAGATGATATAGGAGTGCAGAGAGATGTCATCGCGTCCGGCTTGAGCATTGAGTCTCTCTTCGTACTCTTTGATGGTCTCGTAAAACTGCACTTTGGGGTTGACGTCGAGATTGCTGCCGATTACTAACCCGTGGGGATCGATGAAGACGATATCCTGGCGTTCCGGACTTTTCAACCAAAGGATGAAATCGGGGAAGAAGCGTTCTTCGTTGACCAAAAAGCCAACCCCCCGCCCCCGGGATTGATTGCGCAGCAGGAACAGGTCTCGATCATAAAGCTTCAGTAGGTCTTGACCCTTGTCGGTTGCAAAATAGTCACGTAGCGCCCTCACGAAATTCCGTTCGCCTTCGTTGAGTCCTGGTGGAGAATACTTGACCGTCGGCTCATCTCCTGGATCCTCGACAAGCAACGGCAAGTAGAGATGGCGGTCAAAGTGAACTCTTGGGAGCTTGTTGTCCTCTCTTTCGTACAAGATCGGATCGTCGCACATCTCGCGCAGCGTCTGCAGGAACCTCGCCGCCGAGCGCTTGACGCGCGCCTCATACATCGAGACCAGGTTCTCGTCGTCCTCGTCCAATATTTGATAAGCCAACTGGCTCTGCTCCCAGCGGCGGTGGGCCCGTGTGTAGAAATTGTCCACGTATTTCCGTAGGATCATCAGCGCGATCCGCTGCAATTGCTCCACGTCTGCGAACGTGTTTAGGGTGATCAGATCTCTATCACAGTACAGTTCATAATGTTCACTCTCCAGGATTTGTCGTAATATGCGCTGATCCAGAGCCAAATTCTCATAGCCGTGGGTAGCGCAAAAGCGATATGTCTCGCTGTAGAGCTTATTCCAGTCCAGAAAGTCCAGATGCTCGGAGTGCAGTGTCTGGGCCTCCGTCGTTTCGTGAATTGTGGGCCCCTCGCGGATCAGGCCATCGGATACCAGCACGTCGGCATGCACGGTCAGGTCGATGGTAGGCTTGCAGGCGTCGACCAGTTTGAGAGGTAGACGTTCGACTTCTTGAAAGGACGTATCGACCCGAGGACGCACCACGAGCAGCCCTTCGCCCTTGAAATCGTCGTTGATTCTCGTGTCGATGATGACGGTTTCTCGCTCCTCGGTATCGATGCCCTCCTCAGCAAGATAGTCGCGAAACTGCGCCATATAACTGGCGCGCACGCCAAAGATGTTGAGGGTCTCCACCTTTGGCAAGTTCTTAGGATGATGGCCTTTCAACACTGTCGATCGTTTGAGGGAACGGTCCCTCCCCAACAGACGCACGCCACGCCCAAAGAGCTGGATGATCTGCGGCCCCTCACCGCGTCCGATATTCATCAGCCCCATCGTAGAGACGCGCCAAGAGTCCCACCCCTCGATGAACTTTTTAGCGCCCAACAGGATGTTGATGGGCGATCCCTGCTGGTTGATGGCCTGAAAGAGGGAGCCACTGAACTGCTCCTCGTCGGTCACGATCTCTGGTGTCTGGTCCTGCGCCAGTTTGAGAAAGTTAGCGGCGTCGCCGATATTGATCAACCCGAAGAAACGGTCGGCGGGGCCGGCGCGCAGTCCAATCTCCCCCTCGATCGACTGTAAATTGACCAGATGCAGATCCGTCGGCTGCCGCACGTGAAACACGCGCTCCAGCATATCACGGTAGATCGCGGCCCCATCCATCCGTGACTCGCGCAAGATGGAGAAAGCATCGGCAAAGAGATCGCTGCCGTCCTCGCGCAGCAGGCCGCTATCCCCGCTCAGGATCGCGTCGATGGCCTGGGGCACCCAGTCATCCTCGTTGCGTAGCACCCTATGGAGGAAGATCACCAGGGCCTGTACGTCGGAGAGGCTGCGCATGTCGTTCTTTCCTAGGCTCGACCACGTCTTGCCGGCGGTGACGGTGTGGCCCACAAATGTCAGAAGTGGTGGCTCGACATTGTATTCGGCATAGAAAATACTACGGTTGTTCTCATAGCAGCGAACCTGCTCGTAGAAGGTGAGCAGATTAGCCAGTAGGTAGCGATGAACCAGATTGGGATCGAGGTCATGCTCCAGGTTGAGGATGCGGTAGTCCTTGCCATAGCCGTCCTCGTAGAAGCGGGGATAGGAGTAGTCGAAAATAATAGCCTTCCCGTACTCTTTCTCAATGGCGCTCCCCGCACCCCCCACGCCCTGCCCAAAGGTGGCGCTGTACTCAAAGGTGAAGCCGTTTTCAGCCAGCGCCTTACGGCGATTCATCCAAGCCTCAGCCTCGCTGCTGGCTCCCTTGTGCCCCTCGTCCACAAAGACCAGGTTGGGTCCCTCCAGATGGGAGACCTCCACACTCTTGCCGCCCCCGGTCTTTTCCTCCACGAGCTTGGTGATCTCGATCACCTTTACGGTGCGGGGATCGTCGCTAAACAGATCGCCGGTGTCAGCGTTGAAGCGGCGGCAGGGGATGCCACTCATTTCCATCTCGGCCATGTGCTGCTGGGAGAGTCCCGCATTGGGCGTGACCAGAAGGATATTCTCGGCAGCGTTGGGGTAATAGTCCAGATACTGATAGTAGTTGACGTGCATCAGGAGCGTCTTCCCACTGCCGGTGGCCATCCAAAAAGCCAGCTTGTTGAGATCATCGGCGGTAAAACTGGGCAGATCGATGTAGCCACCACGCATCTCGTTCTGCTCCTCGACGAAAGCATTGAGGTCGTCAAGGAAAGCATCTGGATCATGCGTCACCCGGTGCAGATAGTGCTCCGTCATCAGGGCCGCCAGGATCTGAAAGTACTTGAGAGTGATGGGCTCCGTACGGCGGCGGTTCAGCGCTTCGGTGTGGCGCTTGACGTTCGCGTCGTAGCGCAACAAATCGGCTGCCTCAATGCCGCGCACGCGCCCTTCCAAGACGTTAGAGACGTAACTGCGTCCTTCAGCGTTATATCCCTCTTCTCGCTGTTCCTCCAGTGTGTCATAGAAACGTCTGACAGCATCGGGGTCGTTCACGTCTTCGACGCCAAAGACGTGACGAAAGTAATCGACCAGGGCGAGACGACGTTGAAACTTTTCTAGATCACTACGTGCCATGTATGCTTCCTTCCTCAAACCTCACCACCAAGACACAAAGACACTAAGAGAGAAACGACTTTTCTTCTTTGTGCCTTGGCGTCTTTGTGGTCAGCAAAATATTCTTACCACCAAGCCCCAAAGTCACTAAAAAGATTTATCTTCTTTCTATCCTTTAAGTCTTCGAGCCTTTGTGGTACATCCTTTTATTCACCACGAAGGCTCAAAGTCACCAAGAAAAGTTTTGTCCTTAGTGCCTTGGTGTCTTTGTGGTAGAATGCGTTCTTTACCTTCTCCGCGAGCTTTGACGGTATATCCCTTTATTCACCACG
>JAYENT010000045.1:0-1499 GCA_034722245.1 Chloroflexota bacterium | reverse complement strand
GTTTTGTCCTTAGTGCCTTGGTGTCTTTGTGGTAGAATGCGTTCTTTACCTTCTCCGCGAGCTTTGACGGTATATCCCTTTATTCACCACGAAGGCTCAAAGTCACCAAGAAAAGTTTTGTCCTTAGTGCCTTGGTGTCTTTGTGGTTAGAGTATCACGCGCTTGATACCCCGTTTAATCAGGGGGACGTTGAAATTGATCAGGAAGCCGAGCCGCTTCTCGGCAAGTTTCAAATAGGTCAAGAGCTGCGCGGTAAAGACGGGGTGCATGGTCTCCACCGCCTTGAGTTCGCAGATGATGACATCCTCCACCAGGACGTCGAGGCGCAGTCCCTCGTCAAAGGTGATGCCGTCATAAACGATGGGGACGACGACTTGGCGCCCGTAAGATAGGCCGCGCTTTGTTAACTCATGGCAGAAGCACACTTCGTAAACGTTCTCCAATAGACCCGGACCGAGGGCTTTGTGAACAGCGAACGCGGCATCCACAATACCCTTGGCTACCCTTTCTTCTTCGGCAGTCGTTGGCGCAAAAGGCATCCTATCTCTCCCATCTCAACTTACCACGAAGACACCAAGGCCCGAAGGGCATGAAGAAAAGCTTTATTGCTGTTCCTTGAGTCCTTGCGCCTTTGTGATAGCGGTCCTTCTTCCCACCAAGACTCGAAGGCGCGAAGAAAACCTTTTTCCCTTTGTGTCTTGGTGCCTTTGTGGTGGTAACATCCATCCTTTACCACCAAGGCCCGAAGGCGCGAAGAAAAGCTCTTCTCTTCTTTCTCCCTTGTGTCTTTGCGTCTTTGTGGTGATGGTCTTTCTTTGCCACCAAGGCCCGAAGGCACGAAGAAAAGTTCTGTTTTTCTTCTTTGTGTCTTTGTGCCTTTGTGGTTATCCCTTTGTCGTTACTCCCATCCGCTCGCGGAAGGCGATCTCTGTGGGCTCGGCCCCATCAATAAAGTTTTCGTACCCGTTGACATAGACGCGATCCGCCAACTCGGTGAGCACCTCGGCATTGACCCAGTCGGCCTCTTGTTCCAAATCAAGGCCCTCGGTATCGCGCCAGATGGTGACCACGTGGTCGGTGCTCCGCTCGGTGCGCACCTCACCACGGCTGACCACGTAGGGCCGGCCCTGGTGCTCGTACCGCTCCAGGCGCCGCACGTGCATGCCGATCAGATAATGGAAGGTCTCCACCAGGTCCACGGCGGTATCCTTGGGGCTCTCGTGGCCCTGCTGAATCTTGAGCGTATAGTCAAAGGGTTTCTCAAATGCCTCTTGAGCTAACAGTGTAGGGCTGTTGCGGGTCTCAAAGTCGAGCATATAGTGCAGCATGTAATCGTCAAACTGCCGCAAGAGTTCGAGTTGTTCCCCTTCTGGCCGCCGCACGCGAATGTTGTTCAGCGCGTCCTCGTAGGACTCGATGCGCTGGTACTTGACCATGTGGCTCATGCCGTCGCGGTCCTTGGGCACGCCGTCCTTCCAGTTGGCGGAAAAGGCCACCTT
>JAYENT010000044.1:0-3507 GCA_034722245.1 Chloroflexota bacterium | reverse complement strand
AGGCTGGCGGATGCTGCTGCGGTGCGATCCCCGCCACCACCACCCGCCCCCCGCCAGAGGCCAACGTGCCCGTCAGCGGCCCCACCATGACAAAGAGCATGTTCTCCGCATCAAAGGGGCCCACCTCTGGCCCGAGCTCCTCCCAGGCGATCTTGGCCGCCACTCCCAGTCCCCCAACGAACTTGGGCACATAGTCCGTGGTATCCATGGTGGATACCTCTCCGTTGGAGAGATCCACTCGCAATATCTTGCCCGTCCAACCGTACAATCCCACGCTTACCTTTCTCCTTGTTATGACAATAAAAGGTATGCTACAGGTCCATCATTCTTCCACGACATAATCCGCGAACAACGGGCTGCTCCACGCCATCTCCCCATCCGTCTGCACCACGCGCAGCCAGTAGGGATTGATCCCCGGCAGCGGTGCAGGATCGGTGAAGGAGAACTCGGCGCTTCTCGACCCATTCGGGTCTGGGGCCAGGGAAACGGTCACCTTGCGATTCAGCGGTCCGATCTCTATCTCCTTGGGCCCAGAGGCGAGGTCCCCCATGCGGAAGGCAAAAGAGATATTCTCCGCCGGAGCATAACTCATACGTCCCCCGTAGACCGCCCTGGAGATCAAGGTGAGACTGAGTGCCAGTCTTAGCTCTGCTTCCTCGCTACCATCAACCTCCAGTATCAGTCCGCTTCCGTAGCCACAAGCTACCGAATGCCAGCAAAGGCCGTCGCCTGTGAGGTCATGGATGTGAGAGCGAGGGCTGTCGAAACGAATCTTTTCAAGCAACTCGATACTGCCACCGGCCACTTTGAGGCTGCCATCCCACGCCACGCCCGAATAACTCATAGGGCCACTTGCCCCCTCCCACAATATGCGCACGCGATTGCTCGCCATCCCCAGCTCCAAGGGATGATCATACACCTTGTCTAGTCCTCGAAATAGCTCCACGGACTCCAAGGGCGCGGTACCGATCACTGACGCAGAGATGCTGGGCGCCGAATGGGTGCGATACTCTGTGCCCATCATATGCCCGTCGCTGTCCACACGAAGGAAAATTCTGGCACCGGTAGTGCCGTAGGCACGACGGGACTTTAGGGCCTCTAGGATGCCCCCGATGCTGAGTTCTTTGGCATAGACGGCGGCCAACCCTCCCTTGGCATACCGCCGGTCGATATACCCCGGATACTCGGCCCCGGGTCGGCCCGTATAGCCATCGCTGCCTCCGACAAAGCCCAGGCGATAGCGACGACGCAGGGCATCCTTCAGGAACCACTCAAAGGTACCGTGCGTAGAGGTCACCTCGATGGCCGGCTCCAGGTTCGGCTCGTGATACTGCAGATTCGCCTCATACCCACCCACATGAGGGGTAATGACCACATCGGCGTAGCGGTAGGCTTGATAGACGTCGAGGATATGGGGCAAGTCCGTGTCGATGTCGGAGCAATCGACGATGCTCGGCAAGTGGCGATTCCGACGAATGGGCTGATCATGACGGCGGAAGTATATGTTGTGATGGCCACCCTGCTCCGTCTCGGCAGACCACTCAAACCCCGGCAGGGGGACAAAACGCCCTGGCGCATAGAACGCGCGCTCTGCCTTCTGCTGTAGAGCGTATTCTTCTGTAGAGAGCCGATCATCATTGGCCTGATAGCCCACGAAATCGATGCCCGAGACGTCCCGCGCATACCTAAAGAAGTCGGGGATCTTTCCCGGGTCGTGCAACTGCCCGCCGTGGGGGTCGCCCCAATAGAGTGTGTAGGGTCCCTCTTCCTCAACACAGAGTATGGGGTTGCTCTCGGTGCTGAGCTCCCCCTTGTTCTCCTTCACAGTTATCCGCTTTACACCTGTCGCTTTACAGCGGCACCCCTCCAATTGCCACACGCCGTTGTCCTCGGCCGAGAACGTATGCTCCTCAGCCGGCAGTTCCACGTCCGTCGCTTCAAGATACACCGTGCCTCGATAGGTAGAAGAGGGGTTCCCCCACGCATCCTGGGCCCTAATCAGGAGACGAAAGGGGGCGTCCAGGGGCACCAGAGAGGGAGTCAAGGTGACCAGCGTCACAGGATTGCCTCCCACGATGGAGACGTGCGGAGAGTGAGGCAAGGTGACGAATTGACCATCCCCCTCCACATCCACGGAAAACCAAAAGTACCGCTTCTCCTCCACAAAGGTCTGGGCCCGCGTGCCAGGGCCGCCCTCCGAGCGGTCGCCAAGGACAAGGCGCACTTCCTCGCCCGGCGCCAAAGGCCGCCCTTTCAATGTCAGAGTCATACCTCTGACATTTTCGACGACCACAGCCAGACGCACGCCATCGGGGGCATGCACCGTCATATAGTTCTCGCCGCCGGGATCGCCCAACTGGGGCATGCCCCAATCGGTGTCCGAGTCGGTGTGGATGCGTATGCATCCCCCCGCCGCGACGCCGTCGGTACCCGCCACATAGGTGAGCTGCCACGTGCCATAGCTTCCAGCGATCACCGGCTTATCCGGCGCGATGGTCGCATAGCCGTACCGCTCTCTCAGTCCTCCGTCTGCCATCTCACACCGCCTTTGCGTGTCTACATGATGTATTTCTAGATCATCGCACGCTGAGATATAGTGCCTATGCCTCTATCCCAGCTTCCCTATGGCCTCCAGTTCATCAGCCACGTCATCCAGCCCCAACTCCTCCAGCTTATCCTGGGTGGGCCACCCGTTGGCCGCATTCCAGCCCCGCAGCTCATAGTACGTGTCCAGCATCCCCTGAAACTTTTCCAGATCCAATTCCACCCCATCGGTGAAGGCGGGATGCTGCAGATCCCGCGCCGTCTCCTCGTCCACCGCCCGGTCCCTACCGTGGTTGCGCACATCGATGGCTCGCAGCAGGTTGAAAATCCGCTCGCCCGCGCGATCCAGCTCCTCCTCGCTGGTCTCGTACCCCGTGCAGGCCGAGAACAGCTTGGCCATCAGCGCCGTGTCCGCCATCCGATCCTCCGCCTCCATGCTAAAGACGCGTGTGTGCTCGTAATCGCACAGCACCAGGGATTCTATCAGCATGCCCCGATCGTGATGGAAAATAGCCGGTATAGCCTTGGTCTCCGGCCGCTCGTAGCCCAGTTCCGCATCAGCCACCCCTGCCTCGCCGTACACCTTTTCGCACACCGCCCGCGCCACCTCCATGGATAGCGGGCCCTCGTTCGGCCCGTGCACGGGCAGGTAGCTCAGCATATGCGTGGAGTACTGGTGGGTACTGTCGCTGGCCGGATCGCGGGTATCCACGCACCACTGCAGGATAGGCACCAGCCAGAAGGGAAAATAGATGTTCCCCCCCGTGCCCCAGTGCCCGTTCCAGTGTGACGTATGTCCCATGTGTCGCGGGTAGATGTGATCCAACAGCGGCTTACCCCTTCCGTCGAACAGCCTGTCGGCAGCATAGCAGGCCCCTTCGGCCAACGCATCCCCGATCTCCCCCTCGCGGAAGGCGATCTTGTGCAGGAGCATGCGCGTGAACTCTCCCGATACGGGCGCCG